>JASHYZ010000031.1 GCA_030042795.1 Terriglobia bacterium
CGTTACCCGACGCAGGCACGCGAATCACAGACGAGGTTATCCCAATGAAGAAACACTACACTCACCCACTCATCGTAGGGCTCTTGATGTTCCTCATTGTTTCTGCTGCGTCGCGGTCTCTCGCGAGGCAGCAGGAGAACGCCGCAGCCGGGAGGTCGTACAGGGTGTATGTTGGCACCTATACGGTTCGTGAGAGCAAAGGCATTTACGCCTACCGCTTCGAGTCCGGCCACCTCACGCCGGTGGGCACCACAGGCCTGGTGGCTGAAACACCGAATCCATCGTTCCTCGCCGTCGATCCCAGCCACCGTTTTTTGTACGCGGTCAACGAGTCAGTGCCGGGCCAGAAGAACGGGGCGGTAAGCGCATTTTCCATCAACCGAAAGACTGGCGCGCTCACTTTTCTGAATCAAGTGTCAAGTGGCGGCGCAGGGCCTTGCTTCATTTCAGTCGATCACACTGGGAAGTACGTCCTGGTTGCGAACTACGATAGTGGCAGCGTGGCTGTTTTTCCGGTGTTGCGCGGCGGAGGCCTGGGTGAGGCCTCGGCCTTTGTGCAGCACAAAGGACACAGCATTAATCCTGAACGGCAGGAGGGCCCGCATGCCCACGAGATTTTAACCTCTCCTGATAACCGGTTCGCTTTGGCCGCCGATCTGGGCCTCGATCAACTACTGGTGTACCGTTTTAGCGCCACAAAGGGCTCACTGATTCCGAATGTGCCGCCGGCGGGGAGTGTTCCTCCAGGTTCCGGGCCGCGGCATTTCGTCTTCGATCGCTCCGGCAAGTTTCTTTACCTGGTGAACGAAATTCACTCCACGGTCACGGTTTTTTCGTACGACCCGGAACACGGAGAGTTGAAAGAGTTGCAGACGATCTCAGCGCTGCGCAAGAACACGAATCCCGAAAGCACCACCGCAGCCGAAGTCGCGCTAGGCGCCTCCGGACGATATCTGTACACATCCAATCGGGGGGAAGACACCATCGCCGTGTTTGCGATTGACCCCGTCAAGCACACGCTGAGGCCCGTCCAGCACGCTCCCACTCTCGGCAAGACGCCACGCGGATTCGCAATCGATCCCACCGGTTCATACCTGGTGGCGACCAATCAGGACACGGACAACGTATTCGTGTTTCACATCGATCCCAAGACCGGGCAGCTGACGGCCACCGGTAAGGTTACAGAAGTACCCTCGCCGGTTTGCGTGGTTTTCGTGCCGACGGAGTGAAGGGTGCTCGTTTTGGAGTCGTAGTCATACCACTCCGCGCGTGCCGGGCTCATTTCGCGACTAAGCCTGTTTCTATCGATCATGACGTCCGATACCGAGAAGGGAATTCGATGTGAACTTGTCCTGCGAAAGGGGCGCGTCGTTGATCCGTCGCAGGATGTGAATGGCGTGCTGGATGTCGCCGTCCTTGACGGGAGGGTCGCCGCCCTGGGGCCGTCACTGGAGGTAGCTGCGGGAACGCCCGAACGGGACCTAAGCGGCGCTTATGTTTGTCCGGGACTCATTGACATGCACGGTCACTGGTACGAATCGAGCGCTTGGGGTATTGATCCCGAGTTTTGCCTGCATCGCGGCAGCACGACGGTGATCGACGCCGGGACGGCCGGGTGCATCAACTTTGCCGACTTCCGTCGCAACGTGATCGAGCGAACGCAAATTCAAGTACTGGCTTTTGTGAACATTGCCGCCAGCGGCATTCCAACCTCCTTCATCGGAGAGCTGGACGACTTACGATATTCGCGGCCCCGCGAGACCATCGCCGTGCTCGAAGAACACCACGGTGTGGCCATAGGCGTGAAAGTGCGAATGAAAGCTGGCCACGGCCCGAAAGCATTTAGCGACGCGTTGGAGGCTGCTCAGGCCGCCAGGCTGCTCGTGATGGTGCACATCGGCAAGGGGGCCGACACGCCGCAGATTCTCCGACGCCTCAGGCCGCACGACGTCGTCACCCACTGTTTTGAGGGACGCGGCGATGGGATTGTCGAGCAAGGCCGCTTGATCCCTGAGGCTGTAGATGCCCGCAAAAAAGGCGTAGTGTTTGACGTCGGCCACGGGTGCGGCAGCTTCAGTTGGGAAATAGCACGCCGGGCCTTTGAATACTCCTTCTATCCCGATACCATCAGCACTGACCTCCATCGTTATTCGGTCGAGCGTTGGGCCTTCGACATGCCCACCACCATGAGTAAATTCCTGCACCTCGGCATGCCTCTTGAAGATGTAATTCTGAAATCGACCACCGCCCCGGCGAAAGTCATCGGACATGACGGCGAACTGGGTACGCTGCGCGTTGGAACCATCGCGGACCTATTCGCCTTCACCTTGGAAGAAGGCGAGTTTCCGCTCGAAGACACTCACCTGAAGGTGGAAGTGGCCAGGCGGCGCATCAAGCCGCTGTTTGTGATGAAGGCCGGGGCCATCATCGAGGCAGATGAAGGCAGCCCGAGACTGCGCCAGCTTTACGATTTCGATTACGAGCAGCTTCGATCGATCGAAGAGACTGCTTGAATCCCGGCGCCGACGTAACCCGAAGTTTTCCGTGAACTCTGTGCTGAACGGCCTTGTCCCGAGCAGGTTTCCGGCCGCAAAAAAGGCCTCTCACCCCAGAGATCACTGAGGAGCACAGTGCGGCTTCGCCGCAACCAAAGTAAAGTTCTCCGTGACCTCTGTGGTGAATGCTCTTCGCACGTTGGGTGGGGTCGAAGAACTTGTGTGAAAACTCGTGGATTCCCGCTCCCCGCTTTCGCGGGGACAAGCTTCGCGGGAATGACTACGAAGCGCGACACGGGCAAAGCAATGCGAGACCGCTGCTACTCTACGGTCACCGACTTCGCCAGGTTCCGCGGTTGGTCAACGTCGCAGCCGCGCAGCACGGCGAGGTGATAGGCCAGCAACTGCAACGGAGCAGCTTCGAGCACGGTGGAGAGCAGTTCGTTGGTAGGTGGCAGGCTGATGACGTGGTCCGCCATATCGGTAGCTTCCTGGTCTCCCTCGGTAACCAGCGCGATGATGCTGGCCCCGCGCGCTTTGGCTTCCTTGATGTTGAAGAGGGTGCGCTCGTAACGCAACTTCGAGTCTGGCAAGCGCGTATCGACAGTGGCGATGACCACCACCGGCAGACCCTCAGTAATCAGCGCCAAGGGGCCGTGCTTCATCTCGCCCGCCGGGTAGCCTTCGGCGTGAATGTAGGAGACCTTCTTAGTTTTCAGGGCCGCTTCGCGCGCGATCGGAAAATGAACCCCACGCCCCAGGAAGAGGAAGTCGGACGCGCGATGGAACTCGCGGGCCAAATCTTCAATCTCTTCATCGCGCTGCAGAACCGATTCGAGCTGGCGCGGCAGGGCCACGAGATCAGCAAGGAGTTGCCGCGCAGAGTCGGTGGTGAGTTGATTGCGGATTTGGCTCAGGTAGATTGCGAACAGATAGAGGGCTACCAATTCGGCGGTAAAGGTCTTGGTGGCGCTCACGGCCATCTCCGGCCCGGCGTGGGTGTAAATCACGCCGTTGGCCTCGCGCGACACCATGCTACCCAGCGAATTGCAAACCGCGAGCGTTTTCGAACCCTTCGCTCGGGCTTCACGAAGGCCTGCGAGCGTGTCTGCAGTTTCGCCCGACTGGGTCACGAGCACGGTGAGCGTAGAAGCATTCACCAGCGGATCGCGATAGCGGAACTCGGAGGCGTAGTCCACACCGGCTTTCACGCGCGCCAGCCGCTCAATCATGAGCCTGCCCGCCAGGCCGGCGTTGCGGGAACTGCCGGCTGCAACGATGGTGATGCCATCAAAGGCGCGAAATTCGTCCTCGCCGATTTCCATTTCGTCGAGGAACACCTGGCCGGTTTCAGGCGAGATGCGGCCCAGGCACGTGTCCCGCACCGCGCGAGGCTGCTCAAAAATCTCCTTATGCATGAAGTGGCGGAAGCCGCCTTTCTCTGCCAGCACGGGCTCCCATGTGATGTGTTGCACGCGGCGGGTAACAGGCCGGCCCTCGAAGTCGGAGAGCTTCACACCATTTGGGGTAAGCACCGCCATATCGCCATCGGACAGGAAAAATAGATCGCGAGCGTGGTAGAGGATGGCTGGAACGTCGCTCGCCACCAGATACTCGTCCCGGCCCAGGCCGATCACGGCGGGCGGCCCCTGGCGCACTGCGACGATTTCCTTAGGACCGCGCGTGGAGATGATCGCCAGGGCGAAAACGCCGCGCAATCGGCGCACGGCAGTGCGCACCGCGTCCTCCAGCGACGCCGTCCTTGCACCGGACTCGGCGGCATCGCCCAGATACTTTTCAATCAAGTGTGCGATCACCTCCGTATCCGTCTCAGTGATGAACCGATGGCCCTCAGCCTCAAGCTCCTGCTTCAACTCACGGTCATTCTCGATGATGCCGTTGTGAACCACGGCCACGGTGCCGTGACAGTCGCGATGGGGGTGGGCGTTTTCTTCGGTGGGAGCGCCGTGCGTGGCCCATCGTGTGTGACCGATGCCGTAAGCGCCGTCGAGCGGGTTCAGGCGAATGGCGTCGCGCAGATTGCGCAGCTTGCCGGAGGCGCGGCGGACTTCGAGCCTTCCGTCCCGCAGAACGGCCAGTCCGGCGGAGTCGTAGCCGCGATACTGCAACCGCTCAAGACCCTCCAGCAGAACGGGAACCACACGCTTGTTGCCGATGTATCCGATAAT
>JASHYZ010000309.1 GCA_030042795.1 Terriglobia bacterium
CACTCAACAGGACGAGTGCAAAGTAGGCTTCCCGGCTCCAGGCCCAGTGGACACGTGTGACCCTTTCAAAAGCGACCGCGCCTCCGGCGAACAATACTGGATACGCAGGCGCGAGATAATAGTCCTTGCCCCCTAAGGCGATGAACCCGGCCAGCATCATCACATACGCCCAACCCAACACGCGGTAGCGGTGCCCAGCACGGCTGAGCAGCAGCCACGCCAAACCGGCGGCCCACAACGGAAACAAGCCCTGGTTCATGATTGTGATCTGAGTGGACATGAACGCGAAGGGGTCGGCTGGCAAACCCGCGCCTCCCAGCCTGCGAATGTTCCACATCATTTCCAGGAAGGGAAAGTTGTGGCGGACCAGCCAGACAAGATTCGGGGCAAAAATCAGGAGAGCGATCGCGCCGCCTATCCAGATCCAACGGCTGGTGAGGAACCGCCGCTCGAGGGTGGCCGCGAGCCCGATGAGTATCGTAGCGGCGAAAAACGCCACCGTATACTTGTTCTCCACGCCGACACCGACGAGCAGCCCGAACACTACCCAGTATCGAGGCTCACCGGTGTTGATCATACGAATGACGCACCACGCGCAACCCATCCAGATCAGAGGTTCGAAAGCGTTCATTGTCATCCAGTGTTGGAGGATCATGTACGAAGGCGCCACGAGGACAGACACGGCAGCGAGCGCCTGTGCGAAGCGGCGCCCGCCCATCTCGCGGGTGATTTTTCCGGTAAGCCACACCAACGCAGCGCCGGCCAGGGCTGGCAATAGACGCAGGCCCAGTAAGCTGTCACCGAACACGTGCCTCGCAAACCAGGTGATAAAGGCAATGAGCGGTGGCTGATCGACGTAGCCCCAGGCGAGATGCTGAGCGCAGTCGAGAAAATAAAGTTCGTCTCGGAAGAATCCGTAGCGGCTTGCGGTGAGTAGGTGGAAAAGCAGCTTGACGGCCGCGACGTAGAGCACGATCGCCGGCCCGGAGGTGAGGCGGCTATTCGGTCGGTCGCGAGCCCCGGGCGCGGAACTGCTTTCGCTAGCGGAGTTCATTGATGCAACGTTCCCGAGTATTGCTCCCGCCGCCTAACCGATATCGACAGAACACATCTTTCGTCGTTCTCAGCGCTACCAGTGACCTCGAAAGCATGCGTTGGCGCTTTCTCTACCAACTATGCATGGTTCCATCTATCTTGCGGTTAACCGGCAAATAGGCTCGATGGTAAGGATACCGCGCCGCCAGATCTTCGTTGATGTCGACGCCCAATCCCGGCGCTTCTCCCGGATGCAGCATCCCCTCAGCAAACTTGTAAGCGTGAGGAAAGACCTCATCAGTTTCCTTCGAATGGTACATGTACTCCTGGATCCCGAAGTTATGGACACTGAGGTCGAAGTGTAGCGTAGCGGCCAGGCAGACTGGACTCAAGTCGGTGGCGCCGTGGCATCCCGTCCGCACGTGATAGAGCTCGGCCAGATTCGCGATCTTCCGCAAATGGGAAATTCCCCCGGAATGGACCACTGCCGTGCGGATATAGTCGATGAGCTGTTCCTCGATAAGCTGCCGGCAATCGTAGATGGTGTTAAACACTTCGCCGACCGCGATCGGCGTCGTGGTATGTTGGCGGATCAGCCGGAAGCCCTCCTGCAACTCGGCGGGGACTGGGTCTTCCAACCAGAAAAGATGATACGGCTCCAGGGTTTTTCCCAGGCGCGCTGCTTCGATGGGAGTCAGGCGATGATGGACGTCGTGTAAGAGAGGCAACTCTGAGCCGAATTCCTCTCGCAGGCGCTTGAACAGCGTAGGCACAAAATTCAGATAGAGTTCTGAGCTCCACCGGCTCTCGGACGGCGCGTCTTTCTCCGCCGGCTCGTAATACATTTTGCCGCGGCCAACTCCATAGGTGCTCTCGATTCCCGGAATGCCGGACTGCGCGCGAATGGCTTTATAGCCTAGACGTTTGTACTCGGCCACGGCCGCTAAAGTGGCATCGAGGTCCTCGCCGTTGGCGTGTCCATACACCAGCACGCCGTCACGCGAAGCGCCGCCGAGTAACTGATACAACGGCACATTCGAGGCTTTAGCCTTGATATCCCACAAAGCAGTATCAACGGCGCCGATCGAAGCCATGGTTATAGGTCCGCGGCGCCAGTAGGCACCCTTATACAGGTATTGCCAGGTGTCCTCGATGCGGCGCGCGTCGCGTCCGATCAGAAGCGGCGCGACATGGTCAGAGAGGTAGCTGGCCACTGCAAGTTCGCGACCGTTGACCGTGGCATCGCCGAGACCGTAGACGCCATCTTCAGTCGTAATTTTGAGCGTGACAAAATTTCGTCCCGGACTGCAAACAATCACCTTGGCATCAGTAATTCTCATTGTTAACCTTGGATGCTGAACATTTGCGTGCCTACTGTATTGAATTTATTCAGGAGATCTGCTCATGAGTCACCCTCTGCTCGACCTTACGGACAAGACGGCGGTTGTTGTGGGCGCTACCAGCGGCATCGGGCTGGCGCTGGCGAAAGGCCTGGCGGTGGCCGGAGCCAATGTGGTGGCGACTGGCCGCCGGACGGAGTTGGTGCGCCAAGCCACCCAAGAAATTCGGGCGCTCGGCCGCAAATCGATTGAAGCTCCCTGCGATGTCACCGACGCCTCCAGCATCGAACGCCTGCTCGGCGCCGTGCTCAGCGAGTTTGGCAGCGTTCACATCCTCATTAATTGTGCTGGACGAACCAAGCGGACGCCCACGCTAGACTTTCCAGAGCCGGAATGGAACGCGATTCTGGAAACCAACCTCACCGGCACTCTGCGCGCCTGCAGGGTTTTCGGTAGGCACATGGTCGAGCGAAAATACGGCCGCATTATCAATATTGCGTCCATATCTTCCTTTGTTGCGCTCTACCAGGTAGCCGCCTACTCGGCTAGCAAGGCCGCCGTGGCGTCGCTCACGAAATCCCTGGCCATCGAGTGGGCGCCCCACGGCGTCTTGGTGAATGCCATCGCGCCCGGCGTTTTTCGCACCGAGATCAACGCGGCACTGTTGGACGGCACTGACCGCGGCCACGAGTTCCGGCTGCGTACGCCGATGAAGAGGTTCGGCGAGCTCGACGAACTAGTGGGCGCTGCCGTATTTCTGGCCTCGGATGCCGCGAGTTACACCACCGGCCACGTACTGGCGGTTGATGGAGGTTTCCTGGCGAGCGGCGTGAACCAGTAGCTTCGAAACTACAGCAGCGCCCGTTTCTCTCAGCCTCGGAAGGCCGTTAATTCTCCCGGAACCGCCCAACTGCGGGCTTCCTGAACCACTTTTACAAACCGGCGCGCGGTATCGCGGATAACCTCGTGAGCGCGCGACTTTAAGGCCGGCCTCTGCACCAGCTCGTTCCCTACGCCGAGGGCCGCCGCGCCAGCCGTAATAAACTCGCCAGCCGTCCGAAGGTTGACGCCGCCTGTAGGGACCAGCGGAATTTCCGGAAACGGCCCCAGAAGTGCCCGGATGTACTGCGGACCTCCCACCTGCGCGCAGGGAAAAACCTTGACGAAGTCTGACCCGGCTTGCCACGCGGCGATCACCTCGGTGGGAGTCAAGGCGCCCGTGATGACGAACTTGTTCTCGCGGACGGCATAGTCAACCGTCTTCAGGTCCAGGCCTGGGGTCACCAGAAATTCGGCGCCCGCATCGAAACAGCGCCGGGCATTTTCCTCTCCCATCACGTTGCCGGCGCCCACAAGGACGCGGGGCAGTGTTTCCACCGAGTCACGCAAAATGTCAATGCCGCCCGGCACTGTGGAAGTGACTTCGAGAATCGGGATTCCACCCGCTGCCAGCGCCTCAGCGGCAAACTTTACCTCCTGCGATGATGACGCCCGGACCACGGGTATGATTCCGATCGCCAGTACCCGCGCCCGGACCTCATCCTTGTTCATGCCTTACCCCTCCCGTTTGAGCGTGCTTGCGCGCGCGATATCGAAGAGTTTACATCGGGCTGTTGATTCATGTCTGGAGAAGTTGAGTAAGCCAGTCGGGGAAAACGGATCGTAGAAGGGCAGACGCCGCGCCTAGTTCTTACCTGCTTGCAAGCTCAGGGTCACGTTGCTGAAGTCCGGTTGCACGTTCACCACGCCGTACTGGCGGTCCGCCACCTCCCGATGCGCGGCCATCGCCCACAGGAAAGTAATGCGCTGCCCCGGGACCGACACGTTGGGATGGTAGCCGTTTGGCATCAGCACCGCATCGCCGTCACGGACGACCGTCACCAGCTCGGGATAGTCCGTGTTGTTGTAAACCAGTTGAATTCCGTACGCTGGCGCCGGCATATCGAAATAAACGTACATCTCTTCGAGCATGGCTGCGTGTTCGTGGGGCGGCCAGCTTGTCCAGTTGCCGGCTTCGGAAGTGGTGACGCCCACGAGCAGTCTTCCTGCTTCCACATTCTTGGCGATCAGCATGCTCACGGTCCTCGCGCAGCCGGGGCCGCCGGTGCTGAACTTGAGCTTCGATTCGGCACTCACCTCGCTCGATCGAACCAGCTTGAGCGGATAGCTCTTCTCCACCTCCGCCGAGAACTCCGCCACATCGACTGATGACTCAGTTTTGAGTTCCACCTTGGAATCGCGGGGAATATAAAGCGCGTCGTGCTTGCCGAGCGTCATTTCGCTGGCGCCGGCCTTCACCTGCGACTGGCCGCTCAGGCAGATCAAAGCCGTTTCGCGTCCTCCGTTGCTGAACGCGGCAGACGGCTGTGAGGCGTTCAGAATAATGCGCCCATAAGCTAAATGCCGCATTGAGCTGTTCTCCGGCGTCACGGAGATGTGACGCCCCACGCTACCGTTTGTCTGCCGAAAGATCATCCTCTCTGCTGACGCTACTGCCCCGGTACTCATCGAGAAAGCTCCTTTCGAAATTCCCTGCACTGGCAGCATATCACTGGTGCCGCACACCAGTCCCGCACTTACCGCAGATTACGGAATATAGTGACAACGGATTCCTGCAGTCAACGATCCGGGGAATCGATTCTTCACGCTTCGCCGAGCCAGGCGCCGAGAGCTCTCAGGGAACGGACGTTGTCACAAACGGCCTTAAATGAGGCGGTGACAGGAATGGCCAGTACCAGGCCCAATCCGCCCCACAGCGCGCCCCAGAACATCAAGGCCAACGTCACCGAAAGAGCGTTGAGCTTCACGCGGCGTCCCACCAGCTTAGGGGTGAGCAGATTCGCGGCCAGGAGATGAACGACCGCCACCGTCGCCATCAGCGCCACGAATGGGCCAATGGTGTCAAAAGCGAGCAAGCCGATAATGAGCGGCGGCAGCATGGCCAGCACCACGCCGATATAGGGAATCAGGTTCAGGACGGCAGAAACCGGCCCCAGAATAATCGCATAAGGCAGCCCGATAAGCGCAAATGTGGGCGTGGTGAGCACCGCCGCCAGGGCGGCCACCATAACATTGCCCAAGACGTATTGACGCACCATCGAGCTGATGCCTTCAATCACGTCTTCGGCCTTCTGACGGCGCTCCGAAGGGAACAGATTCAGCGTAGCCGCCCAGATGTGGTTCTTGGAGGTGAGCATAAAGAAAACGAGAAACGGGATGAAGGCGACGGTGACGGTAAAGACGTAAACCGAGCCGATGCCTCGCCACAGGAACTGGGCCCAAGGCGAGTCCTGTTCCAAGCGCACCGTTTGCACGTTGTGGTCAACCGGGTTGGGATGCCACACGCGCGCGCCGATGGCGCTGAGGGGAGCCTCAATGCGGGAAGCGATGCGCCCTAGGCGGTCCTCGAGGTTGGGCAAATTCGCGGCCAGCGAGAGCGCGCTGCTCGACAGGGTGTAGATGATGAGATACACGGCAGTTAGGCCCAGCAGCACCAGCAAGAAAGATGCGAGCCAGCGCGGCAAGCCCATGCGTTCGAGCCCGCGTACGCCCGGGTCGAGAACGAAGGCGATGAAGATCGAGAGAACCAGCGTCGTGATGACGGAGCTGGCCAAGTAGAGGGCTGCAATCACGATGCCCGCGGCGATAATCCTCAGGCTGGCGCTGGCCGCGGCAGATGGGCTGGATACTTTGAGATCAGGCATGCGAAGTGATTCTAGCCTGAGACTCCGCTGATTGCCAGCGAAGGTGGCTCTCTGTGGATGTTATTCCCACCGGTTGCAGTGGGGGTAGCGGAGGCCGGCGTCATACTCCTTCCTTCACGCCTGCGCAGAGAACGGACGGTGAGCCGTCTCGAACCAGTCGAAAGATTCTGTGCAGTGTCTCCAATCGAGAAAATTGACTAGACTCGAGATTGCCGCGGCGTTAGTATATTGATGGCCCATATATGGATGCGGAGACTCCCGACATCAAATGGAAGAAGGTGAGCGCCGAGCTGCTCATTCTCTCGCTCGTCGAAGCTCGCGCGCGACACGGTTACGAGATTTCCAAACTCATCGAGCAACGCTCCGGCGGCGCCGTGCACTTCTATGTAGCCTCCCTCTACCCCTTGCTCTATCGCTTGGAGAAACGTGGATGGATTGAGGGCCGTTGGGTGGAGAAGAGCGGTCAGCGTCGGCGACGCTATTACCGCCTGACGCCCGAGGGCCGAAAAGTTCTGGCCTCGCAGCGCCGCGGTTGGCAGGCATTTGTCGCAGCTATCAACCGTATCGTGGAAGTTGAGCATGCCTGAAAAGAGCAGTGGAGAGCAAGACCCGTGATCCTCGCTCTCTTTCTAAGAGAGGGTGGCGTCCTGAACTGATCGGGACCGCTGAAAGGGAGAAATAGAACAGAGACTTCACGAGCCTTTGGCTCGCCTCTGAGTTGAGAATGCGCGAAGCGCCTTGGAGTGCGGCGGCTTGAAGCCGCCTTGGATGAGGCTGAAGGAACCAGCGGAAGGCGGCGTCATGCCGCCGCACTCCAAGGCGCTTCGCGCATCTTCACGGAAGCGAAGGAGTCGTCTATGGACGCGTGGCGTCAAGAGATAGCGAAGCGATTGGCAAGGCTGAAGCTCACACCCGGACGTGAAGCAGAGATCGTTGAGGAGCTGGCGCAGCACCTGGAGGACTGTTACCAAGAACTCGTCTCCGGCGGCGCGACGGAGGAGGATGCCCGCCGCGACGTGCTGATAGAGCTGAACCACGAGAATCTGCTGGCAAGAGGGCTGCGCGGGATCGTGCGCGAGGCGCCGCAAGAGCCAGTTGCACCCGGAAACAGTGAGCACAGTTTTTTCCCCAGCCTCTGGCAAGACCTGCGTTACGCACTGCGCCAGTTCCGCCGCAATCCTGGCTTCGCCGCCGTGGCGATCGCAACCCTCGGGCTCGGCATTGGTGCCAGCACAGCGATTTTCAGCGTGATCGACAACGTGCTGCTGGAACCATTTCCCTATAAGGACGCGAGAGCCATTGTATTTCCGCGCCTTCACGGTAGTGCGCAGGGTCCCGAAGAAGGGCGGCAAGGATACAGTTCGGATGAACTTCTGGAGTTTGCCAAGCAGAACCAGATCTTTTCCAGCGTCATTGGCACCTCCGACGATCCCGTGCTTTACAAACAGGGAGCGGGCGTCGGATGGCTTTACGGAGCCGATGTGACGCCGGGCGCATTTGAACTCTTCGGTATGCCGGCATTATACGGTCGCGTACTACAACCCGCAGATTACCAGCCGGATGCACCGCCTGCATTCGTGATGCGGTATAAGACCTGGAAGGGGCGCTTCAATGGCGATCCAGCAGCGCTCAACAAGACTTTTGTGTTGAATGGAACGGCGCGAACCCTGGTGGGAATCATGCCGCCACGCTTTCAGTGGTATGACGCGGATGTGTGGATTCCCAAGACGCCACGTCCCGGAATGTCGACGGCCTTTGCGGGATTGCCGGAGCGCTGGTTCATGCTGGGGCGGCTAAAGCCTCACGTCTCCATGGCACAAGCTGCCGCAGCTCTCACTGTCGTCACTAACCATCTGGCGAAAATCCATCCGGAGGATTATCCTGCGCATTTCCAGGTGTTAGTTGAGCGGCTAGGTCATTCGGTTGTGGGGCACTTTGAGTCCACACTGTACACCGTCTTAGCGGCCGTCGGATTGTTACTGTTGATTGGCTGCGCCAACGTGGCGAA
>JASHYZ010000310.1 GCA_030042795.1 Terriglobia bacterium
TGCGCAATTAGGAATAGAACATGAGGCTATAGAAGGTGCGCACGACGTGATTCTGTTTGAGGATCTTGGAAACGGCCAGACGAAACTCACCTTCATTGGAAATGAAACCATGGAAAACGCAATCAAGACCGGTCAACTGGAGGGCATGAACGAGATACTCGATAAAGCTGCTGCAGTTGTTGCGGGGCTGACACAGACGAGGTAAGCGCGCGGGTGGCGACGACATTGCTTTGTATGTCGTTGCCACCGCGCCGACCGGAGCTAAACTGAACCGGTGCCGCAACAGCATCATTACTACGGTGCGAACCATCTTCACTACTTGACGGCTAACATCTACCGGCGCGTTCGCATCTTTGACTCGGATCGGTTCAAGCTCAAATTCACGAAGACGCTCGACCAGTTACGTGGCGAGTTAGGCTTCAAAATCATTGGCTCCGTGCTGATGCCCGAGCACTGCCACCTTATGATCTGGCCCTGCGAAATCGCGAATCCTTCCCAGATCATGCAGAAGTTGTCGGAACGGACGGCCAATTTCATTCTGCGCAATCTGCGCGGGAACCTCAGCTTGCCTTGGTGTCAGAAAATGCTGAAGCGCTTCGAGCTGCCCCCAACCGTGCATCACCACGCGCATCACCGTGTCTGGCAGCGGGGCGGGTACGACCTGAACATCTGGAGCGAGAAGAAGCGACTGGAAAAACTCACTTATATGCATAATAATCCGGTGAAGCGAGGCTTGGTAATGCAGCCAGGGGACTGGCCGTGGTCGAGCTGGAGGTTCTATCACCTGGAGGACAGCTCCCTGCTGGCGATGGACCGGATGCCCTGAGTTCCGGCAGTCGACCCGCTTGCTAGCGGTATACTCTGCCGGGGTGCCATCGGGATGTATTGGGGCGCAGTCGGAGGGCAACTGTGGACGATTGGTGGCTGAACTCATTTAGCATGCTGCATCGCCTCAAGACGCATCGACCTGCGCGCCCCGGCGACGTTCCCGTCTGGATGAAGATTCGGATTGACCCCACGTCAGAGGAGCGTGCTCTCATACACCGGTACTTTGAAAAAATGGCGTCTGCGGACGCAGACTTCGAGTTCGAGACGCATGAGAGCGGGCCAGAGATCCTGGTCTATTTGGCCGTGACAGCGGCAGGAGTGAGTCTTGCCAAGAGCGTCATCGACTTGATTACGACAATCATCAAGGCCAGATCCGAGACCTGGAGAAAACGTGACTTGCCCTTCAAGACTTTGGAACTGATCGTTCGCCACGTTGACGAACGACGTGGCTGCAGCGATGAGATCATCCTCCGCCTTGGACAAAAGGAGGCTCATGACGAAACCATCCTTGACCAGAGGTTGATGGAAGCGCTAAGCGAGATTGCCAAGAGCGAGAAGCAAGAAGGGCAGTAGGGACGGGTGGCGACGACATACAGTACAATGTCGGCGCCACCCGTTGCTTAGGCATCGAGAGGACCAACCTTGAATCCGAATAAATTGCATGCGGCCGTCGAATCGTGCCTCGTGGAAGACGTAAGATTGCGTCTCAGTCTGAATTTCTTCCGACGTCTGTTCGGCAGAGACGAGGTTAATGCTACGGATGAAGATGGAAAGACGCCTTTGCACTTGGCGGCGGAATACGACGGTCGGCCAAAGGAGATTACGGAATTGTTGTTAGGTCACGGCGCCGAGGTTAACGCCAGAGATAACAATGGCCAGACGCCTCTGCATCGGGCGGCTCAGAAGAACTATAAGGAGGTCGTCAAATTGCTGCTGGCGCACAGGGCCGACGTCAACGCTAGGGACAAAGACGGCCAGACCCCTTTGCACATAGCAGCAGGCAATGATCACTACGGGCAGCAGGAGATCGTGGATTTGCTGCTTGCCCACGGGGCCGAGGTCGATGCTAGGGACAAGGATAGTCGGACGGCTCTGCACCGGGCCGCGCAAGGCTTCAGTTGCTACGAGGTTGCGAAGGCACTTCTGACGCATGGCTCCGACGTCAACGCGAGGGATAGGGACGGCCAGACGCCTTTGCACAAGGTAGTGAACCACTACCATTCCACAGGCAACGCGGGGTCCAAGGTTGCAGAATTGCTGCTAACTCATCGAGCCGACGTCAGTGCCAAGGACAACGTAGGTGAGACGCCGTTACACCGGGCAACGTCCACAGGCCACATGGAAGTCGCGGGCGTGCTCCTGGCCCACGGTGCTGACGTCAACGCCAAAGACAACAACGGCACTACCCCTATGAGCCGGGCGCAGGACCCCGGGACTTATGCCGATAAACTTAAGCGTGCGGACAACATCTTCATTCAATGTGAAGGCTGTGGAACGACTTACGAGCCCGGAGTAGATGCAGTTTCGATTCCGTCCTTCGAGCGCGATTTCGCGAAGGAAACGGATAACTTCATCAACGAGTCAATCGGCCTGGTAGCTCCTAGAATGGGAGTTAACATAATCATTGCCCACGGTCGCGCCGGGCAAGTTGAACAAATCTTGGGCCAAAAAGAGACAATTCTTCGACTTGGCCTGAATGGCTGGACCTGTCAGAAGTGCCATCGAGATAATCATTGGCGGCCTAAGACCAAGACAGGGATCGTGCGTTGGAAATTAAGCGGAGAGCCTGAAGCTTGGGTGTGGCAACACCTTAACGGCTGGAATGATGATGAGTGGCTCCAACTTCTAGCGTCGCTTCGTGGGTCAAAGTTTTGGCCGATGGATGAGGCGGCAATCGGTCAACATCTGGAAATGCTGCGGAAGAGATTA
>JASHYZ010000311.1 GCA_030042795.1 Terriglobia bacterium
GAGACGTTTATCTGGTGGGGCAATCCGCCGCCGGTTAAATACAAGGGCATGCAGATCTTCGACTATAACTTCCTCGGCGCCACGGCTGAAGATTTTCGCGCCGTTAATGACAATCTGGCGGACGGCCGCTTCTTCACCGATATTGACGATCTGCACCGGGAAAACGTCGCCGTCATCGGCGCCGACGTGGTCAAGCGCTTCTTCCTGAATGAGGATCCGATCGGCAAGCAGATCGTCATCGGAGATGAGAGCTTTGAAGTAATTGGGACCATCGCTCCGCGAAAGTCTTTTCCGGGCGACAACGGGACCGATCGCGTCATCAAAATACCGTATCTGACCTTCAAGAAGATCTATCCCAACCAAAAGGAGAATTTCATCGTCGCCACCGCGTATCCTGGAAAGCTCGATCAAGCCCAAGATGAAGTGGAAGGCTTGCTACGCCGCCGGCGCCGCGTGAAACCTTCCCAGCCGGACAACTTCGGGATTTCGACCGCGCAGGCCATCACCCAGCAGTTCGATCAACTGATCGGCACCGTGGTGCTGGTGACGGTGGTGATTTCCTCCATCGGCTTGCTGGTGGGCGGGATCGGCGTGATGAACATCATGCTGGTGTCGGTTACGGAACGCACCCGCGAGATCGGCGTGCGCAAAGCCATCGGCGCGCGGCGAAGCGACATCACCTGGCAGTTTCTGTTGGAGGCCATGACCCTCACGGGCTCAGGCGGGTTGCTCGGCATCCTGCTGGGCTTCGGCCTCAGCGCGCTGTTCCGCGGCCTCGACATTCTGCCTTCGGCGGTGCCCATGTGGTCCGTGGTGGCAGGTTTTGTGGTGGCCGTTTCCATCGGCCTCTTCTTCGGGCTCTGGCCGGCGCTGAAGGCCTCGCGGCTCGATCCCATCGTGGCGCTGCGCTACGAGTGAGACTCGGGCGGAGCTTGAGTCTACGATTGATCAGTTGGGTAGCCTAGATCATCATCGGACTCAGGGTACGTCGCCTGGGGAAGGTGCTGGTCGCGGTCGTAAGGCGGATCAGCGTGATCGGGGATGGAATCCTCAGGATAGTCCTGGTGCCACTGAGCGCGCTCCTTGTCGTCAGCGTAGTATTTCAGGTAGAGTTGGTTGTCCTCTTCGCCTCCGCTCGAGAGCAGATCGATGTGATACGCGGAATACTCGTCCATGGGCACGTCCTTGGTGTCTTCGTGAAGGATGTCGCTCCACAGGAGCGTATACAACTCACGATCGCTCAAGTGATCGGTCTGGCTGAGAAAGACACGGCGGCGGGCGAGTTGGTCGATGATCTCCCAGAGCTTCATGGACACCTGATCGTCGTCAAGAGTTTCAGGAGCCGGTAGCGCGATGCCGGCCTCCTGCAACCGGCGGAAATCGGTGGTCCAGGCAGCTTCTTCCCAGGCGACGACGTGGTCCCAGAACTGCTCCCGCACCTCGGGAGGAGCCTCGGCTGCCTCGCCGGTGGTCATTTCACCGCCGGTGAGTTCGTGTGCCCGGCGCTGAAGCTCCTCGATGTGTTCCTCGCGCTCGTTCTGCTCCGGGTCGTCGAATGGCCGATTGGACATCATCGAGGCCTCTCTGGATCTGGATGGCGATAGTCTAGCGCGCTAGAGGCGGAGAGACAAATGGCCATCGTCATTGTATTGTGAGGAGCGCCCTGGCTCCGGAAATAATTCGGGCCTGCGCCGGGATCGTGCTACGGAAACTGAGTCACGCTTAGCACGTTGCCGTCCGGATCCTTGAACCACGCGATTTTGGCGCCACCAGGCGCCGTCCAGATCCCACGCTCGTCCTGTCCCGGAAAACCATATCTCTCGAAAGTGACGCCGCTTTGGCTCAAGTCCGCGACGGCCTCACCGATGTCTGGCACCTCCCAACCGAGGACGGTAAACATTTGAGGTTTGAATTCCGGGACGTTGGTGACCCGGAGCATGATTCCGTTGGCGTCAAAGACGAGCGCAAACGAGTCTTCGCTAATCAGACGAAGCCCGAGCACGCCGCCGTAAAACGCCTTGGCACTCCGCGCGTCGCGCGTTGGAATGAAGGTGATCACTTTTGTAGAACCTAGCATCGAGGCGTCCTTGTGGCCGAGCGAGGTCAGCGGTTTTTGGCCAGCCCGAGTCGATGCGCAAAGTGCAAGCGCAGGATGCTACGGTCAAATGACAATCAACCCCCGCCGGATGCCGATCGCCACGGCCTGGGCGCGGCCCGAGGCGCCCAGCTTGTTAAAGATCGACGTCACATGAAACTTCACCGTATGTTCGGATATCTTCAGCCGCCAGGCAATTTCTTTGTTTCCCAGACCTGCTGACAGAAGGTTGAGAATTTCGGTTTCACGCGGCGAGAGCCGGAGTCCAGTTGATGAACCGGAAGTCCCGGCCGACGGTTCGAACCTCGCCGCGTCAGCGGCCGGCTCTTCTTCACCTCTCAACGGTGACCGGAGGTGCTCGGCAACGTCAGGATGCACCACCATCAAGCCTGCGGCGGCCGCCTCTACGGCTGCCTGAATCTCCCTTGGGCTCGCCCAAGCAGGCAGCACTCCTGCGACTGAAGAATCCTGGAACTCCGCCAGAGCCGCTTGGAATTCCGATTCGGCTGCCAACACGACGATAGCCGGGGAATTGGCCTCCGAGCCCGGCCCACGCAGTCTTTCGAGTTCGCCAACGCCGGCACTTTGAAGAAGCACGTCAGGTTGAATGTCAGCCAGTTGTTGGTTCAGG
>JASHYZ010000312.1 GCA_030042795.1 Terriglobia bacterium
TGAAATCGACTTTTCCGACAACCCGGAACTGACGCCGGAGATGTTTGCCCGCGCCATCGTGCGGCGAGGCGTTGAGCTTCTGGCGGGGAAAAGAGACGACTACCCAAACGGGTCATAATCGTTTATGAATCTGAGACAGCTCGTGGGAATCGACGAACCCTATTTTCAATTTGATCGCGAAGAACGGCACTTGGCTGGAATCCTGTTTCATCTTCTGAACCACAAGGACAATGCGGAGCGCTTGCTCTGCTCAGCCGCACCTGGCTGGAGAATTAACCCAGCGGAATTTGGCGTGTATCTCGAATACAGTTACGCGCGCGACCTCTGGAATCAGATGGGGGCCAAGGCCGAGTCCAACAATCACAAGCGCGATGTGATCATTGGGATGCTCGGCAGCCACGGCTTCGATACCACTAAGCTAGCCTCCCTTACGCAGGTGAAGGACTTCAACGAGTTCTTCATCGAGAGCCGTCATGCTTCGCGCGACTACATACAATCACCGGCCAATTGGAGTCTGAAACAGGTAGCAGGTAGTCTCCCGTTGCCGGATTCCAATAACGATTTACTGACCGCCTGCAAGATTAAATGGGCATTCAAAGCGAAGCCGGATCTTGTAATCCACGCCGACCGCCAACATGCGTTGTGCATAGAACTAAAACTCGAATCCGGTGAGGGCTCGTACCCTTCTGAAGGAGAAGAGAAGAAATTGCTTCGCGATCGGGATCTGTTTGCGGAAGGCAAGACTCGCCCGCTTCCGATGAGCCAGACTGATCTGCAGAAGTTTCTAATGACGCAATTACTCGGCTTCGACTGTCAATTCAGATTTATTACGCGGTACCAAAAGACGGGAACCGAATGTGTATCGTGGGGAGAGTTGCTGCGTTTGCTTGAGCCGCTGCCCACTCTGCCGCCTTACGTTGAAGCAGCGCTCAAGAACGCCGCGAACGGAAGCCACAAGGCACCGAAGGACAAGCAAAACGCCTGAACTGTAAGCTTCCCATTCTGCGCCACCAAAACGCTAGCGGCCATATCGTCTGTCAAGAGCGCAGTGAGCATGCCAGCCCCGACATTCTTCATCGGGACTAGTTGCACTTGCACCGTGCTGGCCCCACATTTGGGGCAGGACGCTTGAGAAGGGATCAATGGGGGATCTATATGTCTGACTCCTGTCTCCTAGCTTCTGCCTCCTGAGCCTCGCCTAGACCCCAATCACCCCTACCAATTCCTTCACCGCATCCGCCGACTTCTTGAGTGCCGCGTGCTCTTCCGGTGTCAACTTGATTTCGATGATCTGCTCGATGCCCCGCGCCCCGAGCTTCACCGGCACGCCCACAAACAAGCCGTTGATGCCGTATTCACCTTCGAGGTAAGCGGCGCAAGGCAGAATCTTCTTGCGGTCGTAGAAAATGGCCTCCACCATCTCCACCGCCGCTGCCGAAGGCGCGTAGTAGGCGCTCCCGGATTTCAGCAGGTTCACGATCTCGGCGCCGCCGCTGGCCGTGCGCTTGATGATGGCGTCGAGCTTGTCTTTGGGCAGCAGCTCTGTCACCGGAATTCCAGCGACTGTCGTGTAGCGCGGTACGGGCACCATGGTGTCCCCATGGCCGCCCAGCACGAAGCCCTGCACGCTCTGCACGGAAACGTCGAGCGCCTCAGCGATGAAAGTGCGATAGCGCGCCGTATCCAGCACGCCGGCCATCCCGATCACGCGGTTCTTGGAAAATCCGCTCACCTTGTAAGCCGCCTGCGCCATGGCGTCGAGGGGATTGGTTACCACGATCAGAATGCACTCAGGCGATGCCTTGGTCGCCTTTTCGACGGCGCCCTTCACCACTTCGTAGTTGGCCTTCAGCAGATCGTCACGGCTCATGCCTGGCTTGCGTGGGAAACCAGCCGTCATCACCACAATGTCGGAATTGGCGGTGTCCGCGTAATCATTCGTGCCTTTCACCTTCACGTCGTAGCCCTCGATGGGCCCTGACTCCAGCAGATCGAGCCCTTTGCCCTGCGGAACGCCTTCCAGAATGTCAATCACCACCACGTCGGCCAATTGCTTGTCCGCCAGCCGATGAGCCACCGTCGCGCCCACGTTGCCGGCGCCAATCACTGTCACTTTTCTGCGCATTAATCCTCTCCCGGTCGATAAACTTGAGGGTCGCAGCCGCCCGTGTGAGGACGACGGCGTTCTTGACTAACCCTCGTTCCTGAATCTCGTTCGATTCATCATGACATTAACATGAGCCCGATCGTTTCGGCAGCTTCATCACAGGGTTCTCAGCGCTTGACGGGGAACCGCGGCGGTGGATCAGCGCGAGGGCGCGACCACCGAATGAGGCAGCGGTGGAGCACGTCCGCGGGAAGCCAGGCGTGCGCACACCCTTGGCTGCGCGGCGGAAGGCAAAGGAGGATCTGACTCCTGATGTCCGAGCGCCCCACCGGTTCGGTGACGGCTTGCCGTTATTGAGCCTTCGGAAGCGGCTACTCAAGCACGCGGAAGGTATACATCCTGCCGATCGAGCCTCCACTGGACGACATCACGTCGCCGGGCGGCAGAAAGCCATACTCGCCTGCGCCGATAGTGCCGAGCTCAATGACGTAAGTGCGCTCGGCAATTTTCTTGCCTGTGAACTGCATGAGGTCGCGGGTGGAACCGCTCGATTTGTGAAGCACGCCGCCAGTCTGGGTGCGAAATTCGCGTGAGTCCTTATGCTCGTGTAGATGAAGGAGCTGATACTCCGTAATGCCCACACCTTCCGGGACATAAATGAGAATCTCCACCGGGGTCCGCACCTGGTTGCCGCTGTGCGCGCCGTTTATGTTGCCATTGACGTCACCCTTCATGAGACCGTCCGTCGCGATGCTCTTAAGCACGCCGCCGCCCTTTGTATTCACAACCTCCGGCTCGATGTCTTTCCACTCGTCTCCCGCCTTATAGTAAACGCCAATCTCGCTGACGGGTCTCGCCGGCGAGCTCGCGGGCGCGCCGGTCGCCGGCGCCGCCGCAGCGGGCTCGGCATGTGGGGCGCCGCACTCCGTCATCGCCTGAACCACCTGATCGCTCACGCCCTCCCCTTTGAGCTTGATAAGCTCATCGGTGCTCGTGTCGAATTTGCAAGTCGAAGACTTAATCTTGGCAATGATGACGCCGTCGCCCAACTTAGCGGAAACCATCTTCTCAACGTCGGCATTCGTCAGTGGCGCCGACGACGAGGCCTGGCATCGCGCCGTCTGTTGACCCAAAACCATGAACGCGGCTACTAGCGCGGCGGACACAACCCAAGAACCCAACACAGATCCCCAATTTGTTCTCATCGTTACACTCCTTCGTGGTTTAGGTGACTCGAAGCCTGGGCCGGTGATCGAGAGGCTGTGTACCCTCCACCGGCTTCCGCGCCTAATTTTACACCAGAAAGCAAGACCGCCTCACCCTTCATCCGGCGAGGCCGGAGTTTTCGCCACAGGGTCGAGGAGTCTCAGCGCTCCGAGCCGTTGGTGGGTACACTTGTCTGACTTTCGTTCGCGCAGGCTGCACCCGTCGTTCGAAACGCGATCAAGTAGAGGATTTTATCGGTTGAGGTGCGATTGCGTTTGGATGATATAATAACTATGTAGTTACCGTATCATCGTCTCTGGACAATTCGGCAGAACATCCGTGCGTAAGCCCAAACCCTTTCCCGAAGGCTCGCTTGAAAAGCTGAAGGCAGCTTTGGACGCCGCCCGCACCAAGACGCAGTATCAACGCGTGCTGTGCCTTTGGCTGCGCGCTGCCGTGGGCCTAACAGTCAGGGAGATAGCACTCGCCCTGGGATGGCATCCTAGTACAGTTTGTAACCTGCACACCCGTTACGCTCGCCTCGGTGACGCCGTCCTCGCTGAGCCCGGACGCGGCGGACGCCGGCGCCAGAACCTCAGCCGGGAGGATGAGTATGCGCTGCTCCGCCGCTTGCGCGAAGAAGCGGCACCCAACTGCGTCATCTATTCCGGCCGCGTCCACGCCGTCTATGAGAAAGCCGTGGGCCACCGCGTGCCGCCATCCACCATCAGCCGCTTGCTGGCCCGCCACGGCTGGACCCGTCACATGACCGTCGCCATGTCAAATGACACCTGCCCTCCAAAGGACCTGCCAGGCGCCGAACCTGATCCTGCCGGCACGTTCTATGTGTGGGTCCCTGACTTTGGCGACACTCCCAAAACAAACGCAGTCAAGTAGCCCAGCCAGTCCGGCTGTGCATTTGTAGCACAGCCACTCTTAGCTGT
>JASHYZ010000313.1 GCA_030042795.1 Terriglobia bacterium
TTCCGTCAAAACGTCGAATTGCCTTGGTTCACTTACTGGCTCAAAGGCAAGGGCGAGCTTCCGCTCCGCGAAGCGCTCACCTTTGAGACGGGATCAAATCAGTGGATCAAGTATGATGAATGGCCGCCGAAGCAGGGTATCTCAGACCAGAAGCTTTATCTGCACAGCGGCAGCGAGCTTTCTTTCGATCCGCCCACGGATACCGGGTCGAAAGCGTATGACAGCTACGTCTCAGACCCAGCGCACCCGGTGCCGTATCGCCACCGGCCCGTTAGCCGCACTTATGGCGTGGTACCCGGTTGGGGCACCTGGCTGGTTGAGGATCAACGATTTGTCTACCTGCGCCCGGACGTTGCCGCCTGGCAGACGCCTGTGCTCGATCACGACGTCACGGTAACCGGCGATATCGTAGCTCACCTCTTCGCTTCCACCACAGGCTCCGACTCCGACTGGATCGCGAAGCTCATCGACGTTTACCCGCAAGACTATCCGAGTGATCCTGCGATGGGCGGGTATCAAATGATGGTGGCAGACGAAGTGTTCCGCGGCCGTTTTCGCAAGAGCTTCGTGCATCCCGAAGCAATCACTCCAGGAGAAGTGACACCGTATATCATCGATCTTCACACCAACGACCACACTTTTCTGAAGGGCCATCAGATCATGGTTCAGGTGCAAAGCACCTGGTTTCCGGTCATCGATCGAAATCCGCAGAAGTTCGTGCCCAACATATACAAGGCTAGCGCGTCCGACTACCAGACGGCCACCCAGCGCGTGTACCATTCCAAGGAGTTCCCGTCTTACATCGAGCTGCCGGCGAAAACCGAGTAGGGGAGCGGGAAGGGCGGTTACGCTTAGCATTCTGTTGAACAACTTGTGAACGCTGTCATTCCGAGGAGCCGTAGGCGACGAGGAATCTCGTAGTTCCTTTTCATCTCACAGCAAGATTCCCCTACGCTCGAATGACAAGGTTTCATAAGGTCATTCAACAAATCGTTAGGATACTTAATGGCTGTTGCGCGAAGGAAGTTCCGAAGCGTCTGGGTGGCGCTGGCCGCCGTGTGCGTGGCCACAGCAACGGCGGCTTCAGCCCACCTGGGCCTTGGGCTCTTGCTGAGAGGACGGGTTGGCTCCGCCAACGTTGAGCCGCGAGCGGATTACCGCGAGGTGGTGGAAGCTCTAACGCCTCTCATCGAGCACGAGCTCCAAGAGAAGGGTATTCCTTCCATTTCCGTGGCTCTGGTAGACGATCAGCAGATTGTCTGGGCACAAGGCTTCGGGCTTGAAGATCCGACTTCCAAGGTAGCGGCCACAGCTTCCACCGTCTACCGAGTGGGCTCGGTATCCAAGCTCTTCACGGATGTCGGCGTCATGCAGCTCGTCGAGCAGGGGAAGTTGAATCTTGACGCGCCTGTCACCGATTACGTCCCCGATTTTCATCCTCAGAACCCGTTCGGCAAGCCCATCACTCTCCGCGAACTGATGTCGCACCGCTCCGGCTTGGTTCGCGAACCGCCCGTGGGCCACTACTTCGATTCGCACCCACCGGGATTGGACGACGTCGTCCACAGTCTCAACGAGACAACCCTCATCTACCCGCCGGGAACTCACACCAAATACTCGAACGCAGGGATTACGGTAGTGGGCTACATCCTCCAACAACGGGCTGGCCGGCCTTTTGCGCCTTACCTCAAAGAGGCAGTGCTGGAGCCGATGGGAATGCACACCAGCGGATTCGAACCCACTCCTGATCTTACTCGTAATCTGGCCAAGGCGAGCATTTGGACCTACGACGGCCGCCTCTTCCTTGCGCCGACCTTTAATCTTGGTATCTTCCCGGCGGGCAGCCTCTATACCACCGTGACGGACCTGGGCAAGTTCGAAAGCGTGCTCTTCGCCGGCGGTCGCGGTCCGGGCGGGCAGATTGTGAGCCCGTCAACGCTCGAGGAAATGTGGACTCCCCAGTTCGCCAGCGCCGATCATCCTACGCGGTTCGGTATTGGGTTTGCACTCGGAAAGCTCGACGGACACCGGCAGGTCGGGCATGATGGCGCGATCTATGGATTTGCCACTTCTCTCGACGCCCTGCCGGACGACAAGCTCGGCGCCGTCGCCGTGGCGACGCTTGACAGCTCCAACGCAGTGACGGATCACATTGCTAATGAGGCGCTCCGTCTCATGCTCGCGGCACGCGGACACAAAGCGCTGCCTAAAGTCGAACTGACCTCCGCGGTAGACCCAAGCCTGGCGCGCCGCATTGCCGGACGCTACGGCACCGGTTCTGACGCAGTGGATCTCAAAGAGCACGAGGGTCACCTGTTCATGCTGCCGTTGCGCGGCGGGTCTGAGGTGGAGTTGCGTACCCTCGGCGACCACCTGGTAGTGGACGACCGGCTCGCGTACGGAGATCCCGTTGCTGTGCTCGACCGTGCCATTCGAGTCGGCTCGAAGGAACTTGCTGCCGTCGCGGTTTCCCGACCTCCGGCTCCCCCGCCCGACTGGAAGAATCTGATTGGAGAGTATGGCTGGGATTACGATACGCTCTATATCCTGGAGAAGGACGGGCGCCTCACCGCGTTGATTGAGTGGTACGAATACGCACCGCTCGCTCAGGTGTCAAGAAACATATTTCAGTTTCCTGATTACGGTCTCTACGATCGCGAGCGTGCCACCTTTGAACGTGATGCTCAAGGCGCGGTGACGGGCGTCAAGATTGGTTGGGTTGAGTTCAAGCGCCGGCCCGGCGGCGATATCGCCGGAGGAGTATTCCATGTTAAGCCGCTGAAGCCCGTGGCTGAGCTGCGGCGCGACGCGCTGGCCGTTCAACCTCCCAAGGAATCCGGTGACTTTCTCAAGCCGGACCTCGTGGAGTTGGTAAAGCTCGACCCCACCATCAAGCTGGATATTCGTTATGCCACCACCCGCAATTTCCTAAGCACGCCGATGTACCGCCAAGCGCGGGCCTTTATGCAGCGCCCGGCCGCGGAAGCCGTTGTACGCGCCAATCAGAAGCTGCATCAGCTCGGTTATGGTCTCCTGATCCATGACGCCTATCGTCCCTGGTACGTCACCAAAATGTTTTGGGATGCCGTGCCCGACGCGGACCACATCTTTGTAGCCGACCCCTCTCAAGGGTCGCGCCACAATCGCGGCTGCGCCGTTGACCTCACCGTCTACGATCTGAAGACCGGCACGGAGGTGCCAATGGTGAGCGGCTACGATGAGATGACCGAGCGCGCTTACCCCTTCTATCCGGGCGGAACTTCACTCGAGCGCTGGGATCGCAGGTTGCTGCGGAACACAATGGAGAACGAAGGCTTCACTGTTTACGAGGACGAATGGTGGCACTTCGATTACAAAGACTGGCGCAAGTACCCGATTCTAAATGTGCCCTTCGAACGGGTCCATTAGCCGGGGAAGAGCCGGTTGGATTAATCGACGGGAACGGAGTTTGGCAATTGCATAAACGGACGATACGCACTGAGGATGTCCAACCTATCATTTCGAGCGCCGCCGTGCTTTCCGGCGCCGCGAGAAATCTCGCTCTGGGCTCTTTGACTCCATGCGCCGCGCTACTTGCACCCTTATTCCTTGACGCCAGTGGAGGCAGGTCTCGATCAATGCGTGGCGTCCGAGCCTTCCGCGCCGAGGTTCTGAAGAAGAACGTCGCGCATCATCTCCTTTTCGCGCTCGTCCTCGCTCGCTTTCATTTGCTGGAAGTGCCGACGGGCCTCTGCGGCCTGCGCCTTGTTGCCCATACGGTCAGACACTGCGGCAAGGTGATACCAGCCTTCGGAGAGGCCGGGCGCGAGACGCACAGCAGTTTGGAAGTCGAAAAGGGCGCCCGTCAGATCGTTCTGTTCCTCGCGCGTTTTTCCGGAGGCGATGTAGCATAGCGCGCAGGCAGGCAGGCTCCTCTCGGCGGCGCCGAGGTCGCTGAGAATTCGTGCGTATTCGCCGCCGTGCTGCTTAAGAAGTACGGCGGCGTCCAGATAATAAAGGTAGGGATTGGGATCGGGTAGTGCGAGCCCATCCAAAGCCACCCGGCGTGCGGCGTCGAGGTTACCGTCGAAATAAAGCGTGAAGCCGAGGAAGAGGCGCGCGGGCGAGAAGTCTGGCTCGGCCGCAATGAGGCGATGGGATGTTTCTACTGACTGGCTGTTGCGCCCCCCGAGAAACTGGGCGAGCGCCAGGCCCAGCAGCAGGTAAGGTGAGCGCGGATTCGATTCCAGGCAACGGGCGAAAACACTCTCAGACTTGGCATAGGCATGCGCCCGCAGG
>JASHYZ010000314.1 GCA_030042795.1 Terriglobia bacterium
CTTTGGAACTGATGGCATCCGTGGCGTGGCAGGTGAATACCCGCTCGACCACGCGATGGTGTGGAAGGTGGGCTGTGCACTGGGACGAGTTCTCCGGGAAAGCGAGGGCTCTGAGCCGGTTCGCGTGGTGCTCGGGCGGGATACACGGGAGTCCGGCGAGTGGCTGGCAAGCCTTATGGCCCGCGGCCTGGCCGCCACAGGCGCCGAAGTAAGTGATGTAGGCGTCATCACCACCCCAGGGGTAGCTTTCCTGACGCGGCATCATCGCTTCGACGCCGGGGTCGTAATTTCCGCCTCGCACAATCCTTATCGCGACAACGGAATCAAAATTCTTTCCATCGCGGGCACCAAGCTGCCCGAGTCGGTTGAACTGCGTGTGGAGGAGGCGCTGCACAAGTTGCAGATGCCCTCCCCCGCGATGTTTTCCATCGCGGGGCGCCGATCTGAGCTCGTTCAGGATTACCTCCATTTCCTCGAAGGCCTGGCCGGCAAGAATAACGACGTGCGCGTCCGGCGAGTGGTGATGGACTGCGCTAACGGAGCGGCTTCCGAGCTTGCCTCTGAATTGATGAGGCGGATCGGCGTTGAACCCATCGTGCTGAACGCCGTACCTGACGGCCGTAACATCAACCTCGACTGCGGCTCGCTTCATCCGGAGGCGATGGCTGAAGCGACGCGCGCCGCGGGCGCTGACTTGGGCGTGGCCTTTGATGGTGACGCGGATCGCGCCATCTTCGCCTCGAGTACGGGGCGCATCGTGGATGGCGATCACGTTCTTTATGCTGCGAGTCACTTCTTTGCGGATCGTGGCGAGCTGCGCGGCGGAGCTGTGGCCGGCACTCTGATGACAAACTTCGCCCTGGAGCAAGCCTTGACGCGCCGGGGCATCGGCTTGAGGCGCACGCCCGTCGGCGACCGTTGGGTGCTCGAGGAGATGCTTCGGTCCGGCATCAATCTTGGCGGCGAGCCATCCGGCCACATCATCTTTGCCGATCAGTCGCTCGCCGGCGATGGCCTCATTACGCTTCTCGAGATGCTGCGGATCATGACTGAGACCGGCCAGAGCTTGGAAGAGTTGGTATCTTCGTATTCTCCGTTACCCCAGCTCATCGTTAATGTGCCTGTGCGAACGAAGCCGCCCTTGGAATCGATTCCGGCGGTCGCCGAAGCCGTCGAGAGCTGCCACCGCGATATCGATGGAAACGGTCGCGCCGTGGTGCGCTATTCGGGAACCGAATTGCTGGCGCGGGTGATGGTGGAGGCTGAGGACGCCGGACTTGTTCGAAGGCACGCTCACGGCATTGCGGCGGCCATTGAGAATGCGATCGGGCAGGCGACTGGAATTATGGGCACAAGCCCGAACCTGGCAGAACCCCTCGAAGTTACTGAGTAGCTGCCGCCGAAGTGGCAGCGAGGCTGCCATGGCCGCCCTTTTTTGGCAACCTGCCAGGGTTGGAGCACATCGAGTGAACAGGAGCGCGGACCGCTATGGGCACGGGAGGTCAGGTTATGCGGACGAGACATTCCCTCATTTTGGTTTCTCTGCTTACTCCGGCCCTGTCTGTTGCCGGACAGAACCCGACGCCGGCTCCCGCCACTCAAGCGCCGGCGCCCGTCGTAACGGAAACTCCGTCTGCTGATCCAGCAACGCCGGCTCTCGTTCGAAGCACGCCACCTTCCGCCGCCGCTGACGCATCGACAGCCGGCCAGATCGTAGTGCCAGCAAACACCGCCATCCCGCTCGAGCTTCGCAACCAGATAAGTACGCGCACGGCCTATGTAGGACAGGCGGTTTATTGTGACACCATCTATCCCATCACCGTAAACAATCGCATTATTCTCCCCGTCCGCACCTACGTGAAGGGTGAGATCACCCAAGTCAAACGGCCGGGCCGCGTGAAGGGCAAGGCGGAGCTCGGATTGCGCTTCGATGAAATCACTTTGCCGAATGGCGTCACCAAGCCGCTGAGGGCCACGCTTTCAGGATTTGGCGGCAACGGGAAAGAGGGGTTCAGCGCCAAGGAGGGTAGGGTTGAGGGCGAGTCGTCGAAGGGCAAGGACGCAGAGACTATCGCAATCCCTGCAGGTGAGGGTGCTGGGATCGGCGCGATCGCGGGCGCCAGCGGCCATCATACGGGCCTCGGCGCCGGAATCGGCGGTGCTGCCGGAGCGACGGGCGGCCTCGCCGCCGTCCTGTTGACGCGCGGCAAGGAGGTGGTGCTGTCCCGAGGCACCAGCCTTGAGTTGCAGTTATCCGCACCCCTCAGCTTTTACGCTGACGAAGTCGAATCACCCTCCAACAGTCTCGAGGGACCCGACCTAGGCCGCCGCGATCCCGGGCCGGGATTGTGAGTGTCCAGTAGGCAGGACTCACCACGGAGGGCACAGAGTATCTCTGTGTCCTCCGTGACCTCTGTGGTGAATTTTTCGTTGGGTTGCGGCTGAAGCCGCGCTGTGGTGAAGCTTCTGGGCAGCCTTCACTGCTGCATCCAACATTTTCGATTTTCCCCGCTAAGCTTACAGAAATACCACCGATTGCAGTCCGGAAATCTCGAAGCGTTTCCGGCAGCGCGGGTTCTTGCATTGCAGAAAGTCATCGCGGCGGATCATGTAAGACCGGAACTTGGCGAAACGCGCGCGGTCGCGCTCGTCAGCCGGGCCCCGCAGCGCCTTTCGCTTGGTGCGAATCAGCCACCGCACTTCATACGTTTCGCTTTGGTGGCACTTGTCGCAGTTCAAGACCGCGGGCTTCGTTGTTTCGGTCTCATCGTAGAAATCACGCTCTTCCATATTCAGTAGCGGCATTTCGCTCGGCTCTGCAATCTGAAACAGGGGCGACTTACTAACTCAGTTTACAGAACGCATTTAGTCCTGTCCGGTGTAAGAGGCACGGCTTCAGCCGTGCCCTGGAGTTTCTACATTCACCGCATGGCCAAGATGGCCATGCTACGTGGCACGGGCTTCCAGCCCGTGCCCTTACGGGCTGCACTCTACATCACTTCTTAACGCGTTCTGTATACGTCACCACATAATTCGGCAGGATCAAACCTTAGCCTTTAGCGGCGCCGCTCGGCTTCGAGATCACTGCTTTATGGGCGGCACCGACTTCAAATAGGCCATGATTGCTTCAGCATCCTCATGGCTCATGTGATAAACGTGCATGGGCGGCCGGATGGCGCGCCCGGTCGGTTGCAGGCCTTTTTCGAGAACCATGGTCATGTCTGCGTCCGTGAAGCTTCCCTGGCCGGCGAGCGGCGGCGCGCGGAAGGCCCAGTCTGAGTAGCTTTGATTCGGTGTGAACCACATAGGCGCGCCTTGGAGCCAGCGCGAGTGGTCAAGTTGGCCCTGGTCGTCGCGCGGCGAATGGCATTCGCCGCACATGGCTACGTCCTCCACCAGGTAGCGCCCGCGCTCCACCTGCGCATTGGCGCCGGTGGGAGCTACCGGCTTCTGCGCTGACGCTGCTACCCAACACATGCCTGCCATTAAGACAACTACAGCCACCAGAGTCTTCTTCATTCCTCACTCCTTCTCCATCCAGGCATTCTAACCTGTCTCGCCCCCTGCAGTGAATGGCGCCGAGGGCTCACTCCGGTCAGTGGCCTGGTCCATCGGCCGTCCCCAGCAGGGATTTTGACTCATAACTGGTCAGCAGTTTATTGCTGGCGATCTTCTTGTCCAAAAGAAGATCGACTACTCGACTCTTCTTGTTGACCCGATAGCCCTCAAGTTCTTCCTCAATTGCCCTGTCGATATAGAACTCATGCGGATCGTTCCGGGGCTTGTCGACAGAGCCTGACCAATAATGAAAGATGATCCCGTATTCACCCTCGGCAATCCGCAACTCCGGAGTTGACGTCGATCGCCAGGTTAACCAAATCATTTTCGTGACGGAGGAGTTTGGCGGCACCGCCAGGGCGTGCGCTGACTCCTCCAGCTTAAAAGACAAGTCAGGGTTGAGAGTGACAAAATACCGCCATTCCATAAAAAACCTTTGGTCAGGACTCGACTTGCGAAAAATCGAGATCCCGCAGCGCAGCACGGTGCCTGTTCTCGGAGACTGGTTGAGGAAGGTCGCCGGAATATAGACCCCAAAACCGCCATCCGGCGGATAATAGATTTTGAATTCGGGCCCGATGACGTTTGAGAGCTTTGGAGGGCGGAATTGCGAGAAGATCAGCGCCACTGCGGAAACCACGAGACTCAAGAGAGCGATGACCGTGGAGAGATCGACGACGGTATGTACGCTGTGCATTGGAGCGCCCTCGCTGAACCGGCCAGCGAACTCTTACGGCCGGACTTCGGTTTTGAGTTTCACATCCGGCCGATAAACATACTTCTGACCGCCGCCGAATGCAACCTTCGGCTGGCTTTGGTCCATTCCAACCCTGCTCATCGAAAATCGTTTCGGTAAACCTCGCCCCCCTTCATTACAAACTTCACGCGCTCAAGCTCACTGATGTCGCTTAGCGGATCTCCCGCTACGGCCACCAGGTCCGCGAATTTGCCCGAATCAATCGAGCCCACGCGGTCCTGCCAGCTCATCAGTTCAGCGGCGCGAATAGTGGCTGCCTGGATCGCTTCCGCAGGCGTCATGCCGAAGCGCACCATGTATTCGAATTCCTTGGCCTGCGTGCCGTGCGGAAACGGGCCCACGTCGGTTCCGAATGCGATCCTGAGATGGGCCGCCACCGCCTTCCTGAAGCTGGCTTCATGGATGCGGGCGAGGGTGGTCTTGCCGCCCGAGGCCGCCAGGTCATCCTCGGGCTCGAATTCGTAAACGTACAGCGTAGGCACCAGCCAGGTACCTTGCTCTTTCATGGCGGCGACGGATCCGTCATCCAGGTCAATACCGTGCTCGATCGAATCCACGTGCGCGTCAATGCAGTTGCGGAGGCCCGGGTTGCCGTAGGCATGGCAGGCCACTTTCACACCGTCGGAATGGGCCTCGTCCACAATGGTCACCAGCTCATCGGCGCTGAAGGTGGGCATGCTGACGAGCTTTCCGTCCGGCGTGAACCGAAAATGGTGTGTGCCGTAAACCTTGATGAAATCGGCCCCGTACTTGATCTGCTCGCGCACCGTCTTACGCGCCTGGTCAAGGCCGTCAACGATCTCGGCCCCGTCAGGCACCAAGACCTCGGGTGAATAGCCCTCCAGCGGATAGCCTCCCGTTGTGGAAATGGCGCGCGTAGCCACCTCCA
>JASHYZ010000315.1 GCA_030042795.1 Terriglobia bacterium
TGGATCATACACCGTCTCACGCGAAAACCTGGGACCTCACGTCGGCCTGCTAGCAGGCGCGGCGCTGATGATCGACTACATCTTGACTGCGGCGGTGGGCATCTCCGCCGGCGTCGGCGCTCTGGTTTCGGCGGCGCCGTCGCTGCAACCTCACACGCTGGCCATCTGCCTCGCAATACTGGTGGTGTTGACGATTGTCAACCTGCGCGGAGTTCGCGAGGTAGGCGCGGTGTTTATGATCCCCACGTATCTATTCGTGGGAACCTTACTGGGAACCATCGTCTTGGGTCTTGTTAAGTGCCTGATCGCGGGCGGGCATCCGGCGGCTGTGGTGACTCCGCCCCCTTTGAGCAGTCCGACGGTGGCAATAAGCGCCTGGCTGCTGCTGCAATCGTTTTCCAGCGGCTGCACGGCCATGACCGGCGTAGAGGCGGTGAGCAATGGCGTGAAGGCGTTTCGCGAGCCGGCTGTGCAGTCGGCACAACGCGCGCTCACGGCCATCATCGGGATTCTGGCTTTGATGCTGGCAGGAATCGCCTACCTGGTGCGGGCCTACCATATCGGGGCGACAGACCCCGGACAGCCGGGATATCAAAGCGTGCTTTCCATGTTGGTAGCTGCGGTGGCCGGCAAGAATGCGTTCTACTACGTCACCATGGCTTCCATCCTGGCGGTGCTGGCGCTCTCCGCCAATACCGCCTTCGCCGACTTCCCGCGGCTTTGCCGGGCCATTGCTGAGGATTGCTACCTTCCCTCGTCATTCGCCACGCGCGGAAGGAGACTGATCTACTCGCAAGGTATTTGGGTGCTCGCGATCCTTTGCGCCTTTCTCCTCGTCCTGTTCGGAGGCGTCACGGACCGTCTGATTCCTCTCTATGCCATCGGCGCGTTTTTGGCCTTTACCCTGTCTCAGGCTGGAATGGTGATGCATTGGAGGCGAACCGGCGGCCCGGCGGCCCGGCACAGTATGCTGGTGAATGGACTGGGAGCGGCGGCCACAGCCGTGACTGTCGTCGTGGTCGCCGTCACCAAGTTCGCGGCTGGGGCCTGGGTGACGGTGCTCCTGATTCCAGCCATGATCTTGGCGATGCTGGGAATTCGCCGCCACTACGACCGCATGCAGGCGGAGACTGCCGATCCGGCGCCTCTAGACCTTGCCGGCCGGAAACCGCCTCTGGTAGTGGTTCCCGTTGTCCGTTGGAGCAAGATCTCCAAGAGGGCGCTCAGCTTTGCTCTGAACATGTCGCCGGACGTTACTGCCTTGCACATTGATTGTGAGGAAGGGACACAAAGCCTCAAGGCGAAATGGCCGACTCTGGTGAAGGCGCCCGCAGAGGAAGCAGGCTTGCCTCCGCCGAAACTTGTAATCCTCAGATCGCCCTATCGGTTTGTGCTCGGTCCCATCCTTGAGTACATTCTACGTCTGGAGAGAGAGCATCCGGACCGCCAGGTGGCAGTGCTGATTCCGGAGCTCGTCGAGGATCACTGGTACAACTATCTGCTGCACAACCAGCGCGCGCAGTGGCTGAAGGCGCTCCTTCTTCTGAAAGGCACCGAGAGGATCATCACCGTCAATGTCCCGTGGTATTTGGCGGACTGAGGATTTGGCCGCCCGGGCGTCAAGCCGGTTTTCAAGCGTGGCTGGGAAGGTATGCCGCATTTTCCCGTGAAGTTTCGCCTGCCTGTCCAAGCTTGTTTTGAGGTAAAGTGTCGGGTTGCTTGAAAGGCGGCCCTTTCGCGCCTTAGCTGAAATGAACGGGCGGAACAAGGCGGCACGGATTCTGGTTGCGATGGGCAGCCTTGTGCTGTTGGCGAGCGTGGCGGTGCATTCGCTCGGCGCCTACCCAAGACTTTCGACGGCGCTGAGTGCCTCGAATTTGAATGCGCCTTTGCAGGAGGCTTTGCGCGCCGTTTTTCTTTTGGTGGGATGGGACTGGATCGTCATTGCAACTGTCGCGCTATTGGCTGCTTTTACGGAAACGAAGCTGCGCAAGATGCTCGTCCTGTTCTGCGCCGCGGCCGTTCTGGCCGAGACGGCATTGACTCTGGCCTTCATCGGCGTGTTTGTGGGCAATGAGCTGATCGGTTCGGCGGCGGTTTTGCTTTTGGCCGGCGGCCTGCTGATTCAGAACAGCCGCGCGAAATAATGAGCATTTAGGCTTAGACGAAACGAGGTGGAAACATAATGTTCTCGCAACGAATCTCACTTACGATTGCCCTGGCAGTGGCCGCGAGCATCGGATTCGGAAGGCCCGCCAGAGGAGCTAATCCGGGAGTTACTATGAGCGCATTCGGAAAGATGCCGGACGGGGAGATGGTGAATCTTTACACGCTCACCAATCGCAGTGGAATGCAGGTGGCGATTACGAATTACGGCGGGCACATCGTATCCCTGATTGTGCCGGACCGCAGCGGTCACATGGCTGACGTGGTGCTGGGCTTCGACAACCTTGACGGGTACCTGGCGACGAACCCTTTTTTCGGCGCCCTGGTTGGCCGCTACGCCAACCGGATTGGAGGCGCTAAATTCACGCTGGATGGCAAAGAATATCACCTCGCGGCCAACGACGGACCGAATAGCCTGCACGGCGGCTTGAAGGGATTCGACAAGCAGGTGTGGAAAGCGCGCGAAGTGCCCGGGAACCACCCCGCGCTGGAACTCACTTATCTCAGCAAGAATGGCGAAGAAGGTTATCCAGGCGACCTCTCGGTGAAGGTCGTCTACACCTTAATGGGTGACAACGCGCTCCGCCTCGACTACAGCGCCACCACTGACAAAGACACGGTGCTGAACCTCACCAACCACTCCTATTTCAATCTCGCGGGCCAGGGAAACGGCGACATTCTCAACCAGGAGATGATGATTAACGCGGACTCATTCACGCCCATCGACGCCACCTTGATCCCGACGGGCGAGATTCGCAAGGTGGAAGGCACTCCGCTCGACTTCCGCAAGTCAACGCCGATTGGCGAGCGCATCAACGCCGACGACGAACAACTGAAGTTCGGCAAGGGCTACGATTTCAACTATGTGCTGAATCGCACCGGCCCGGGCCTCACGCTGGCCGCTCGCGCAATAGACCCGGGATCGGGCCGGGTTCTGGAGGTGCTCACCACGCAACCCGGGATTCAGTTCTATACCGGCAACTTTCTCGACGGCACCGTTCACGGCCGCGACGGCAAAGTCTACGAGAGGCGGTCGGCATTTTGCCTGGAGACGCAACACTTCCCAGACTCGCCGAACAAGCCCAGCTTTCCCTCAACGGAGTTGAAGCCTGGACAGACCTATCACGAGGTCACGGTGTTCAAGTTTTCGATCATTCACTGAGCGACGACGCAGCGTTAGAAGGCCGGACTTCAGAGCTTAGTTCCAGCCCAGCGTGGACCCCCGCTTTCGCGGGGGTGACGTCCCAGCAGTGAAGAGGTCTTAGTCGAAGGACGTCATTACCGCCACTAAACGCCGTCATTCCCACGAAGGCGGGAATCCACGTCTTGCAGTTCGCACAGACCCTGAAGCGTCCGCCCGCCTAAAGGCCCACGACCTCGTGAATTGCAACCTGGTCACGGATGGGCTCCTCTTTGACTCCGTTCTGCTCACCGTTGGGAATGGGCATGTGGCACTGGCCCTCAAAGAAGCCTCCGGGTTCAATCACCAGCACCGGAGCAGTGATGTTGCCCAGCACAACTCCGTGAGCTCTAATCTCCAGCCGTTCCGAGGCCTTCGCATTCCCCTTGAGTTTCCCGGAAATACTGATGATGCGAGCCAGCAGATCAGCAGCAACGTCTCCGGCGTCGTCGACAGTTACCGTTCCGTCTGACGTCACCTTTCCCTTGAACACAGAATTCAAGCAAACGTCACCGGAAGAGGCTTTCAAAGAACCTTCGAATTCAGTTCCCGGACCTACGAGCGCAACAAGCCCTACGTCAGATCCGCCGGAAGACGCGCCATTGTGTCCTTTCAGCTTCCCGATGCTTAAATCCATATCGGCTCCTTTATCCCCAAAAATTTATGGCCATCTCCTTAACAATAGGCCAAGCATGGGGTAAGCCGAGCCGAGTCAGAACCGGAACCAAGCACAACAGTCCCGACGCGGTGGCGCTCGAGTTTGCCGCCCTACCCATCTCCTCTACCCCAGTGCTGAGCGAAATCCTTACACGAAGGCAACTGAAAATCAAGTGATACTATTCATATAGAATTAATTTTCGGCTTTCCCTGCCAGTAGTTCATAGATCCTGTTGAGATCCTCCGCCGAAAAGTAGCTTATTTCGATTTTACCTTTCTCGCCATCTCCCGTGATCTTCACTCTGGTCCCCAGCTTCCTTTCCAGATTCAAGACGGCTGCTCGTATGTTGGCGTCCTGCTTAGGCGGTGGCGCTTCGGCGAACAAAGGACCAGTTTGCTGACGACCACGTTCAGAGGTGATTCTTTCAGCTTCTCGCACCGAGAGGCCGCGAGAGGCGATCCGCTCTGCCAGACGCAGTTGCTCAGCTTCGTCTGGAACGCTCAGCAACGCACGCGCGTGGCCAGCAGTAAGTTCTTTTTGTTCAATCATTTGCTGGATATTTGCGGGTAGCTTTAGCAGGCGCAAGCTGTTGGTTACGGTTACCCGGTTGATGCCGAGTCGCGCCGCAATCTCCTCCTGGCTTTCCCCGAAGCGGTCCTGCAGCACCTTGTAGGCGCGCGCCGCCTCCAGCGGCCCCAAATCATCGCGAAGAATGTTCTCGGTAAGCGCTAGCTCAAGCACCTCCCTGTCTTCTAAATCCTTTATTACAGCAGGGATAGTCTTAAGTCCGGCGAGTTTCGCGGCGCGCCAGCGGCGCTCTCCAGCCACCAGTTGATAGCGCCCACCCATTGGCCGTACCAGCACCGGTTGGATAATGCCCTTGGCCTTTACGGACTGGGAAAGCTCAGCGATCTCCGTTTCACCGAAAGATGTTCGTGGCTGGAACGGATTGGCGTCAATGAGTTCGACCGCGACTGTAGCTTCCGGCTCCGCAGTTGCGACGGCTGAAGGAGCTTCAGACTCCCTGATCAGGGCGCTCAGGCCCCGTCCCAGTGCCTTGCGAGTCATGGCTGATAACCTCCTCGGCGAGCTGCGTGTAGCTCTCAGCCCCGCGACAGGCCGGATCATAAAGAAAGATAGGCTTTCCGTGGCTTGGCGCCTCGGCAAGCCTCACATTGCGCGGAATAACGGTTTGGAACACCCGATTACCAAAGAAATTCACCAAATCGTCGCGGACTTGGTGCGAAAGATTGGTGCGATCATCGTACATAGTCAACAAGATACCCTCAATGGCCAGCTTCGGGTTATGACTGCGTCGCACCCTGGCAAAAGTGTCCAGCAGCCCTGAGACACCTTCCAGAGCAAAATATTCGCATTGAACCGGAACTACCACAGAATCAGCAGCCACCAGAGCGTTCAAGGTCAGGAGATCCAGGGCTGGCGGGCAATCGAGAATGACGAATTGAAATGCCTCGCGTAGCGGTCCGAGCTTCTTTTGCAGCACGTGCTCGCGCTGGTCTTGGTCGGAAAGCTCGATGTTTGCGCCGACGAGGTTCTTTTCCGAAGGGATCAAGCTAAGATGCTCGACGCCGGTGGCCAAGGTAAGTGAGGGCATGTACGCATCCATCATTAACCCATGATATAGAGTTCGACGTCCCGGATCAGGTCCGAAGCCAAGGCCAGCAGTCGTGTTGGCTTGTGGGTCGCAGTCAATAATGACTGTTGAAAGGCCTTTCAGGGCCAGCGCCGCTCCAAGATTGATGGCCGTTGTAGTCTTGCCCACACCGCCTTTTTGATTGGCAATCGCGATGGCTCTGGCCACGATGACTCCTGGACTGACAATCTAGCACCGCAACGGTCTGTAGCACAAGTTAGGTTTTTGGGGGTTGGTAATTTTGTCAGCAATAAGGTCAGATTACACGCGTCATTCCCGCGTAAAGCGGGAATCCACGATTGATGTACTTCTGGATTTCCGCCTGCGCGGAAATGACGGCGGAATGGAGCTAGAGATTTGTTTCACGTGGAACGGAGGGATTGATTCATTGACTCATTGCGGGATTGAATCAATGAAGCAATGAGTCAAATCGAGAGCGTAAAATGATCTAAGTACATTGTATATCAATAACATTCCAGGATAAAAAGTTTAACTGATTTATTTTCATAAACATTCCAGGGTAGTCTCATTTGTCCCATTTTTCTCATTTTC
>JASHYZ010000316.1 GCA_030042795.1 Terriglobia bacterium
CAAGGCCCGGAACGCCATGCCATAGGGTGACGCGGTCTCGGCACCCTACCCTCGATTTGAGTGCCGCATTCGCTGCCGCGCACTTTGACTCTTGTTCTCCGTCGCCGAATGGGCTTGACTGTCGCGATGCCGATTGGGTAGCAGCGTACTCATACGGACTCCGATGTGGTTACTTATTCCTATATGCCTAAATCTTACAGATGTCAAGGAAAATCTGGAGCGTAAGGCCCGCGCCATCTTGTACCACTGAGGGTGGAAGACGGGCTTTGCAGACCTCGTGCATGCGAATGACATCGAAAAGTCGATCGTCTTTTCGCGGTATCACTCGCCTGCGGGACCATAAATAAGTGTTAGACCGCTCAAGTAGACCGTGCCCTCCACCGTCTGGCCGGGAGGATTTTCGAGCGTGAATACGCTGTCCCAGTGAATCGGGTAATGGATAACGCCGTCATTGGCGCCGCCGGAATGGCTGCCGCCAGCCGCTGCAAAATGAACCAGCACGTACCGCCAGCCCTTCCAGTTGATAGGACCGCCGCCGTCTTGAAAAACCTGTCCGGTGGCGTCGGTAAAGCGAATAAAGGGCAGGACGCCTGAGGCATCCCCGCGCAGCCACAAGCCCAGAGCCTTTGGCTCGTCAGTTGTCTCACCGGGAATGGGGAGCGGCGCCGAACTCGGAACCAGGCGGACGCTCGAATGATCGTCTGGCAGCTTGAAAGCAAGCTCGACTGCGCCCAGCCCGGGCGAGGGTGGGCCGTCAGGTGGCAAACCTGGTTTTATCGTGTTGCCGGCCGGTCCGGCGGCGCCCGCCATCACGAGTTTGTATTCTTCACCCGTGCCGCCTCCCGTGTTGCGGCCGAGATCTTCAATAGGAATGAAGCGGCTCGGCGACAGGGTGGAAAGCGGGCGGCCCTCTGAGTCAACGATCGATATGCCGAGCGAGTATTCGCCGCCTGGGCGATGTTCAAGCGGCAGCTCAACCGTAACATCCTTGACTCCGGCTTTGATGTCGACAGGCTCCCCGAGGGCTTTGAGATCCAGCCCGCTAGCGGCCCCCGTCTCCATCCGGCCCTGCAAGGGATCTCCCGAAGGGTTGGCGATCGCCACCGGAAGTTCGCTCCCCGTGGCCGGCAGAAGGGTGAGGCGCAGCGGATTTGAAGCCACAATCCAGGTGGTTTGGGCCACGGCGCCTAGCTTGCCGGCTTCGAGCTCCACGTTGAGCGGCAGCGCTTTCACCGAGCGTAGCGCAGCCGCGATGCGAAGCAGCACTTTGCCTTCTTCGCCTGGGCTCACCTTTTCAGCCGGGCCACCTTCCTCCCATTCCCAAGATTCGTCTGTAACGCGAGCGGACAATCGAAGCGCCTCGGAGGTCGTGTTCTTTGCCGCCAAGTGAAGCGGCAGGACGCCGGGAGCGCGGACGACGATTTCGAGCGGCAGGCGTTGCCAGGCGGCGGCGAAAGCAAGCAGCGAGTTTGGCTGAACCGGCATCAGGTATCTCGGCGAGCGAGTCAGCATGACGCTGAGGCCGTGGCGCTCAGCCGTTGCCGGCGGGAGCTTCTCCCCTGTGAAGCTCGTTAACTCGAACTGGCCAGGGCTGGCGGGTAACACCGCAGTGTGTGAGCGGCCCGTGGTCCAAGCGGCCAGCCGGACCTCGCCGCCCTTCGCGAAGAGCAGAAGGTAATCGTCAGGACTCTCAAGCGCCAGGCGTTTGTTGAAGTGGAACCCATCCAGGAAATGGGTGAGGGTCTGGGCCGCGAGATAAGCAGGCTTAGGGCGAAACGGAGCTACAACGCTGGCACCGGCTTGAGCGCCCTTGGCAGGAGGCTCTGTACGGCTCGCGTCCTCTGACAGCTTGGGCGCAGGGCGGCCCGCCGGCGCGCCGGCTGATTGGGAAGCCGCCTCGGGCGGGCTCACCATTCCGAAGTGGGCTTCGGGATCGCTGGCACTCGTCCCGTCACTCCAGTCATACCAAATGGCAAGCGGGACTTCATTCGCGAGAGCGATGAGCCATTCACGCGCCAGCATCGCCGCCTGCTTCTCATCGTTCATGTCCTGCCATCGGGCAGAATAGCCCCACTCACCCGCAAGGATGGGAATGTTTTTGCCGGGTGGCGCGTATTTCTGAATCAGCAAGCGCACCTGGCGCAGGTCATCGGCAGCACTCTCGGGGTCTTTGTTCCGATACGGGTGAACGGAGACGGCAGACCAGTAGTTCAGCAGTCCTGCGCGAAAGCACGCTTCGAGAAAAGGCGGATCGATGACGGCGCTTGCTGGCCCCACCAACTGTTCGTCAGGCGCGGCCTCATGGACGGCCTCGCCCGTGGCCAGCGCCAGCTTGATGTAGGCTTGCGTATCAGGTCGAGGTGTCCAAAACCAGTTGGGCTCATTGTACATTTCCCACAAAATGCCGTGCCCACGGAAATGCGTGACGGCCGCCGCCGCCCATGCTGCAAATGCCCGGCGCGCCTGGTCGCTTGCCGGCGAAAGGCCGCTGTCATAGAGAGGGTTGCAGTAGTCCAGAATGAACATGGCGTGCAAATGGTAGGCATCCAGGGCGGCGAGCAGGCGATCGTAAGCTGAAAAATCGTATTTGCCAGCGGCCGTCTCGGTGGTTTCCCAGTTGAAGTCCATGCGGATCCAGCGCACCCCTGAAGCAGCCAGCAGCGCCATCTCGCCGGGTGCCGGATCGACAAAATGGATGTTCACGCCGAGCGAACCAGGCACTTCGGGTTGGCTGCTGATCTGTGCCAACGCCTCGAGTGGACACGCGATTAGGAACGCGACCAAGGCAAGCCGGCCGATCGTCGCTCCAACGGCTATCCGACTGATTTGCGCGGGTTGAGCTGTGAATTCAGACATTTTCATGGCTAACGTTCAAACCTGACACCTAAATCTAACACTTGTCATCTAACGCCTGGCCTCAACCGGTACCTTAGTGCTAATTTAGGCCCACCCAAAAGTACCATCCCATCCCGTACCCTTCCTGCCGAAGACCAATTTGAACGGCCAGCGTGTGAGTATTTCCAGATGAAAGACCGTGTGAATGCAGACGAAAGGACATCAGATGCACCGACGAACTAAGTTACGGATGGTACTACTTTTCATTGGTACGTTTGCACTCGTTGCCAACCTGGGTTTCGCCCAGAATCCGAAGATCGCTCCTGACCTCCAGGGGCTCGACCCGCAGTCAACCGTGAACGTCATCGTACAATATAACCAACCTCCATCTCAGTCGACCCTTTCCGGGGGTGGTCTATTGGGAGGGCTGTTGGGGGGGGTATTGGAAGCGGCCTTGGGGATCCTGAAGGGCGTACTTTCGCTAGTGAACGGAGCCCTTTTCTCTGTACAGGTTAGCCAGCTCGATGCGCTTGCGGCGCAACCGAATGTCGTGTACATATCGCCCGACCGGCTCAACATGCCATTGCTCGACAACTCAGCCGGCGCGGTTAATGCCAGCACGGCCTGGCAAGCCGGATGGACCGGCAACGGAATCTCAGTGGCCGTCATTGACAGCGGCATCTCTAACCACTCCGACCTCGATACCACGAGCGGCAAGTTCCGCGTGGTGTACAGCCAGGACTTCACCGGCACTGGCACCACCGACGACCAGTACGGCCATGGCGAACACGTAGCCGGTATCGTGGCCGGTGACGCTGCGAGCTCAGTTTGTTCCAACTGCACGCGCACGTTCCGTGGCATGGCGCCCGGAGCCGGCCTGGTGAATCTCCGCGTGCTGGATGAAAACGGCGCCGGAACGGACAGTGAAGTGATCTCGGCCATCGCGCAGGCGATCGCACTCAAGGACAAATACAACATTCGGGTGATCAACCTCTCTCTGGGCCGCCCGATTTTTGAAAGCTACGCCTACGATCCGCTCTGCCGCGCGGTGGAAGCTGCCTGGCAGGCCGGCATCGTCGTGGTGGTGGCTGCCGGGAACAACGGTCGCGACGACTATCAAGACACGCGTGGTTACGGGACCATCACTTCGCCCGGTAACGATCCCTATGTGATCACCGTCGGCGCGATGAAGTCGATGGGAACGCCGCAACGCACCGACGACCTGATTGCAAGCTACAGCTCGAAAGGACCCACGACGATTGACCACATTGTGAAGCCTGACCTGGTTGCGCCCGGTAATCTTGTGGTTTCATTGCTGGCGAACGGTGGGTCAACAACGCTGGCCCAGAGCTATCCGCAGGATGACGTTCCGCTCACTTATTACGAGAACACCACTTCGACGGCTAACTCAACGCAGTATTTCACGCTCAGCGGCACCAGCATGGCGACGCCCGTGGTGAGCGGCGCGGTGGCAGATCTGCTGCAGGCTGAGCCGTACCTCACGCCGGACCAAGTGAAGGCGCGGCTGATGACGACCACCTACAAGACGTTCCCCTTGTCGAGCACGGCCACCGATCCGACAACGGGCCAGACCTACACCAGCTATTATGACGTTTTCACGGTGGGCGCGGGCTATCTCGATATCGCCGCAGCGCTGGCCAGCACCTACGTGGCTCACGGGCTCTTTCTTTCGCCTTATGCAACTTATAATCCTACGACGGGTGCCATATACCTTGTGAATAACCCTCTATCGATTCTGGGCAATACGTCCGTGCTACCCGATCAGGCCGTGTGGGGCACGCAGAGCGTATGGGGGACTCAGGCCGTTTGGGGCAACCAGTCCGTGTGGGGTACGCAATCGGTTTGGGGTACGCAATCGGTCTGGGGCACTCAGAGTGTTTGGGGTACTCAGTCGGTATGGGGTACCCAGTCCGTGTGGGGTACTAGCGCCGCCGACGCTGCTGAAGCGACCATGATCAACGGCGAGCAATAACAAGCCCACACAGGTTAGGACGCGGTGGGGCGAGAAGTTTGTGTGAAAACCCGTGGATTCCCGCTCTCGCGGGAATGACTTAGTCGGAATATCACCCCGCGGAGGCGGCGAAGGGGGCCATTCGCTCATCGCGAATGGCCCCAGGAATCGTGTTTAGCACTTCTGCCTTACCACTCGACCTTGTGGAAGGGCGGGGCTTTTAGAGTCTGTGTGAGAACTCGTGTATGGCGCCTATTTGAGGTGGACCCCCGCTTCCGCGGGGGTGACAGCGTTGGACTTAGAGCTCCTATTCGGATGCAGTCATTCCCGCAAAAGCGGGAATCCACGAGTTTTCACACAGACTCTTTTAGCCCCGCCACAACACCTGTCGTTTTCGGGATCGGGGTCGCTGGGCGGCGGGGTCAAAACCCCGCTCTTCTCGGCGACCCGGACAGGAGCGCGAACTACATCAAACAAGCACTAGTTCGGCAGCTTCACGGTGACGGTCTTCACTTCTGTATACTGCTGCAATCCGTACTCACCGAGCTCACGGCCGATGCCTGACTGTTTGAATCCGCCAAAGGGAGCCGCGGCGTCAAACACGTCGTAGCAGTTCACCCACACCGTGCCGGCGCGTACTTTGTTGGCGATCGAGTGCGCCTTGCCGATGTCACGGGTCCACACGGCAGCGGCCAAGCCGTACTCGGTGCGGTTCGAGCGCTCCACCACTTCGTCGATACTCTTGAACTTCAGGATGCTCATGACGGGCCCGAAGATCTCCTCGCGGGCGATCTTCATGTCATCCTTGACATCAGCGAAGACGGTAGGTTCAACGAAGTAGCCCCGATTGCCCACACGGTTGCCGCCCGCCAGCAGCTTCGCGCCCTCCTTCTTTCCGGCCGCGATGTAGCTCATCACCTTCTCGAACTGCGCATCATCCACCTGCGGCCCCTGCTCGGTTTTGGCGTCGAAGGGATCACCCACGGTGCGGCTCTTGGCGCGAGCGACGCTCTTTTCCACGAACTGGTCGTAGGCTTTCTCTTCGACGTATAGACGCGAACCGGCGCAGCAGCACTGGCCCTGGTTGAAGAAGAGCGCGAAGTGTGCGCCTTCAATGGCCTCATCCATGTCGGCGTCGGCGAAGACAATGTTTGGGCTCTTGCCGCCAAGCTCGAGCGTTACACGCTTCAGGTTACTCTTAGCCGCCGCTTCCATAATCAGATGTCCCACTTCGGTTGACCCTGTGAAAGCGACCTTATCCACGTCTTGATGCCGGGCAATCGCGGCGCCGGCAGTGGGACCGTAACCGGGCAGAAGATTGACGACGCCCTCGGGAAACCCGGCCTCCACAATCAGTTCGCCCACGCGAAGGGCGGTGAGAGGAGTCTGCTCAGCCGGCTTCAGCACCACGGTGTTGCCTGTGGCGAGCGCCGGGGCCAGCTTCCAGGCTTGCATAAGCAGCGGAAAATTCCAGGGGATAATCTGCCCCACCACGCCCACTGGCTCAAGCCGCGTGTAGGAGAAGTAGTTTCCGGCGACCGGAATCGTCCTGCCTTGCACTTTGTCAGCCCAGCCCGCAAAATAGCGGTAGCAGGCGATAGTGAGAGGCAGGTCCGCCGACTTGGCCACTTTGTAAGGCTTGCCGTTATCGAGCGCTTCCAGGCGCGCGAGTTCGTCGGCGTTCTTTTCAATCAAGTCGGCGAGCCGGTTCAGCAGATTTCCGCGCTCGGCAGCCGAAATTTTGTTGCGCCAGGGACCGCGTTCAAATGCTGTTCGCGCGGCGCTCACGGCCTTGTCAACATCCGCGGCATCGGCTTCAGCCACCTGAGCGATTTCTTCGCCGGTCGCGGGATTAATGGTCGGAAAAGTCTTGCCCGATGCGCTGTCCACCCATCGGTTGTTGATGAGAAGCTTGGTAGGTCCTACTTTCACTTGAGGCTCAATTGCACGCGATGCAGTTGCCATATCAAAACCTCCTTCAGTTCTTGAGTGTGGTTATCCCTGCGCTCGGGCGTTTTCGACGCGCGAGATGGTTTTACGACCGCCGGCCGCTGGGGATAAGCATCTCTTATTGTTCTCCTCTGCAATTGGTTATGCAAGCTCGATCTCAAATTCAAATCACTCTTGCCCCGGGCCAACCTACT
>JASHYZ010000317.1 GCA_030042795.1 Terriglobia bacterium
CTGAAGTAGAGGAGCACGCCCCCAAACGCCGTTATCCAAAAACTCCAGGCATTCAAGCGGGGAAAGGCCATGTCACGCGCCCCGATCATCAAGGGCACCAGGTAGTTGCCAAATCCGAACAGCACCGGCATGGCCACGAAAAAGATCATGGTGGTGCCGTGCATGGTGAACATGCGGTTGAAGACTTCGGGCGAGACGAACCTGTTATGGGGAACCGCCAACTGGATGCGCATGATGACGGCTTCGATGCCGCCCACCACCAAAAACACCAGGGCGTACCCGATGTACATAAGTCCGAGCTTCTTGTGGTCGACGGTGATCGCCCAGTCATGAAGGACCTCAAGCCACGTCGCTCGGGCCTCGCCGGGCACCGTGATAAGACGAGGGATGGGTATGGAGTCAGACGACATCGTTCTCCTCGCGCGTCCAAAGGACGGAGCTGCCAGAGGGTGTGTGAAAACTCCAGTTTCGGCAAGAGCGGCTTCGCCGCCCTGGATATTCTACGTTTGTCACATGGCCAAGATGGCCATGCCACGTGGCACGGGCTTCCAGCCTGTGCTTCGGCTTCACGAGCCGCTGTTATACAACGACGATTCTCACGGCGTTCGAAACTCCGCCCTTTCAAGCCCGGCCAATTCGGTCCGCGGCACCCTCAGCGCAGCGTCAACAAATAATCGTTGAGCCGGTCGAATTCCGGCCCCGTCAGGTTCATGGCCGGCATCAACGATCCCGGCTTGAAGGCATCAGGGTCCTCAATCCACAAGCGAAGATTCTGCGGCGTATTAGCCGCCGCGCCGGCGCCGATGGTGTCGCGGCTCATCAGGTGCGTCAGGTCCGGTCCAAATCGCCCGTTGGCCACGGTGCCCCTGGCCGCATGGCAATTGATGCACGCCGTGGTCTCGAACACCCGCCGGCCCTCGGCTTCTGAACTACCGGCCGGAAGGTTCACCGCTGCCGGTTGCTGCTGAGCCTGTACCCAGCGATCGAAATCGGCACGCGGCTGGACGTACACGCGCAACAGCATCTTGGCGTGCTGAGTGCCGCAGTACTGCGCACACTGACCGAGGTAGAGCCCGGTCTGGTGCGGGTCAATCCACATGGTGTTGGGGTGGTTGGGAATCAGATCGGTCTTGCCCGCCAAGCGCGGCACCCAAAAGGCGTGGTCCGTGTCGGCCGAAAGTAGTGTCAAGAAAGTGGGCGTGGGTTGCTTGGGGTCGCTCACCGGCACGTGCAATTCGTTGGCGGTGACGAATCCGTATTGTGTGTACCGGAACTCCCACCAGAACTGGTGACCCACCACCGTCACCTGGATCGCGTTGGCTGGCTGCCGCGCGTCCTGCACCTCGTGGATGACACGCGCTGTGGTGAGAAACAGCACGACGACAATGAGTACAGGAATCACCGTCCAGGCCAGCTCAAGCTGGTTGCTGCCGTAAACCTGTGGAGGCTCACGGCCGTCATCGTCTTTTCGCCTCCTGAATTTGACGGCAGAGTATGCCAGCAGGCCGCCGACCACCACGAATATCACCGCGGTGACCGCGAGTACGAATAGCGACAGCCTGAAGATTGAATCAGCCGGCGTGGAGGCGGGCGAAAAAATACTCGTCGACGTCGAAGGTTGGCCCTGAGGCGCCGCGAAGGCGAGGCCGCCCAGCCAAAGAAAGACTAACAGAACTTGTAGCGTGCGCCCCCTGTTCGAGTTGGGAGAGCCCGGGATCCGCATAGGATATGTGATCCCCGCGACGCGGCGAACTGAGCGGGAATTTTAGATTCGTTTACCAGCAGACCGGTTAACATACACCCGACGGCTACGTGAATGCAAACTGACGTATCGCGCCATCTAAAAATGTAACCAGAGGAGAGATCATCGCGACATTTAGGATGTAACCCGAGTCGACTGCGCTGAATTAACCGCGGACGGCGAGCCGGTTTGGCAAAGCTTTGGTTTGCAAAGCTCTGTGAATCCACCTAACGCCGTGATAAACTCAGCGCATCTTGGAGGGTCGGGAGACGCGCAGCGTGGAGAGTGTTTTTTCGAAAGCAGTTCGGCGGTGGACTAAACTTCTGCTAGTTGCCGGCTTTGTTTTGGCCGCATTTCACGCTCGCCCAGGCGAGCCTTTCCAGACTTCTCAGTCGAATGGCAGTGCTGCACCGTCAGCGGTTGTCGACTTTCAGAAGGACATCCAACCCATCTTCGAGCAGAATTGCTACGTTTGCCACGGACCCAACACACAGACGAGCGGCTTCCGGCTAGACGTGAAGCCGGCGGCGCTTGCGGGCGGTAAGAACGGCAAGGCCATCATTCCCGGCAAGGCCTTGGAGAGCCCGCTTTACGCGCGGGTTGCGGGCCTCGGCGGCGTGAGCCGCATGCCCATGGGCGGCCAGCCTCTCGATCCAGTTTTGGTGGAGAAAATTCGCCGCTGGATTGACGGCGGTGCGAACTGGCCTGATTCCGCTTCCACCCCAACGGCAGAGTTTAAGAAACACTGGGCGTTCGTTGCCCCCAAGCTGCCTCCGGTTCCAAAGGTCGCGCATTCCGCATGGCCGAAAACTCCGATTGACAACTTTGTCCTCGCTCGCCTGGAAGCTGAAAAGCTTTCACCCTCGCCGCCGGCCGATCGCGTCACCCTGCTACGGCGGTTGAGCCTCGACCTGATCGGTTTGCCGCCCACGCCCGAGGAAGTAGACGCGTTCCTGGCAGACAAGAGCAGCCGTGCTTACGAAAAGCAGGTGGACCGTTTGCTGAATTCTCCGCACTACGGCGAGCGCTGGGGCCGCGTGTGGTTGGATGCCGCGCGCTACGCGGACTCGGACGGCTTTGAGAAAGACAAGCAGCGCCGCGTGTGGTTTTACCGGGACTGGGTAATCAACGCACTCAACCGCGACATGCCTTACAACCAGTTCATCATCGAGCAGATCGCCGGTGATCTGCTGCCGCATCCCACCCAGGACCAGATTGTGGCCACCGGCTTCCTGCGAAACTCCATGATTAACGAAGAGGGCGGGATTGACCCGGAGCAATTTCGGATGGAAGCCATGTTTGACCGCATGGACGCCATCGGGAAGGCCATCCTGGGCCTGACGATCAATTGCGCCCAGTGCCATGACCACAAGTTCGATCCGCTGAAGCAGGAAGAGTATTACCGCATGTTCGCCTTCCTGAATGATTCGAACGAGGCGAACGTTGCCGTCTACACACCCGCCGAGCAAATGAAGCGCACCGAAATTCTACGTCGCACCCGGGAGATCGAGGGCGATCTCCAACGTCGCGACCCGCGTTGGCAAGAGCAGATGGCGAGTTGGGAACAGCAAGTAAGCACCGGACAGCCCGACTGGACGGTGATCCGCCCGACAGTGGACGATATCTCGACGGGCGGGCAGAGATACTACTTGCAGGATGATGGTTCCTTCCTCACTCAAGGCTACGCTCCGACCAAACACAAGGTAAAGCTGACGGTTCGAACGGACGTTCAGAACATCACGGCCTTCCGCCTCGAGCTGATGAACGATCCTAACCTGCCGATGAACGGTCCAGGCCGCTCGCTCAAAGGTGGCTGCGCGCTCACCGAATTCGAGGTTGAGGCGGCCCCGGCCGGCGCTCCGGACAAAGTCACAAAGATAAAGTTCGCCAAGGCCACGGCAGATATCAATCTTCCCGAGACCGTGCTGGAGCCGGAATTCGATGATAAGAGCGGCAAGCGTCGGGTCACGGGTCCGGTGGAGTATGCGATCGACGATAAGGACGAAACAGCCTGGGGCATCGATGCCGGTCCTGGACTGAGAAACCAGCCGCGAAAGGCCGTGTTCCAGGCTGCTTCGCCGATTTCCAATCCGGGCGGCACAATCCTCACCATTTATCTCACCGAAGACCACGGCGGCTGGAACAGCGATGACAACCAGAACAATAATATCGGACGCTTCCGCCTTTCGCTGACTACTGCGGTGGGCGCAACCGCTGATCCCGTGCCGCAGCGCGTTCGCGACATTCTTGCGATTTCGCCTGAGAAGAGGACGCCCGAACAGATTCAGACCGTCTTCGGTTATTGGCGCACCACGGTGTCGGAATGGCAGGCTGAGAACAAGGAAATCGCCGAAATTTGGAAAGAATATCCCGAGGGATCGGCTCAGCTCGTTCTGAATGAGCGCGCTCGTCCACGCGAGACACACGTGCTGACGCGCGGCGATTTTCTGAAGCCGGCCAGCCTCGTCACTCCGGGCGTGCCGGCTTTTCTCCAGCCCCTTCCCCAGGATGGAACTTGGAAGAACGGACAGCCCACGCGTCTCACGTTCGCCGAGTGGTTGGCCAGTCGCAATTCGCCCACTACCGCGCGTTCGATCGTGAATCGCGTTTGGCAGGCCTATTTCGGAATCGGAATCGTGGCCACGGCGGAGAACCTTGGTACCCAAGCCGAGCCGCCTTCGCATCCGGAGCTTCTCGATTGGCTCGCCGTGAACTTCATGGACGGTGGTTGGAGCCTGAAGAAGCTTCACAAGCTGATTGTGATGTCGGCGACTTATCAGCAGGCATCGCGCGTGACGCCGGAACTTTATGAGCGCGACCCTTACAACCGGTTGCTGGCGCGAGGGCCCCGGTTCCGCGTGGACGGCGAAGTAGTGCGCGACATCCAACTTTCTGCCAGCGGCTTGCTGAACCCGAGAGTTGGCGGTCCCAGCGTGTTTCCACCCGCCCCGACCTTCCTTTTCCTGCCGCCGGCGAGCTACGGTCCCAAGCCGTGGAAAGAATCCGCCGGTGACGATCGCTATCGCCGGGCCCTATACACTTTCCGTTACCGCTCGGTACCCTATCCCATGCTGGAAGTTTTCGACTCGCCAAACGGCGATACGTCCTGCGTACGTCGCGCGCGCTCGAATACTCCCCTGCAGGCTCTGACCTTACTCAATGAGCCGATGGCGCTGGAGTCCGCGCGAGCCCTGGCCGAGCAGGCTCTTCTGCACGGCGGGAGTACGGATGAGCAACGCCTCACTTACGCCTTCCGCCGGTGCCTAGCTCGCAATCCGGAGCCGCAGGAGATGGCAGCGTTGCTTACCTTCGTGCATAAGGAAACTGGGAGGTTCTCCGGCGGTGAGCTGAGTTCGTGGGATATTTTAGGCGGCAATCCGGCGCTGGCCTCTTTGTTGCCGCCCAACCTGACGCCGGCCCAGTTGGCGGGCTGGACCGCACTTTCACGTGTGCTGCTGAACTTGGACGAGACGATTACGAAAGAATGAGCGTAGGGCCAACCCTTGGGTCGGCCTTGGCCGGGGCAAGCCCCGGCCCTAGCAGCCTGCTAGGGTGTATTTTCGAAGCAGAGTCCGCAGAGGTGCACAGAGATTTCTCTGTGTTCTCGGTGGCCTCTGGGGTGAGTTTTTCTTTGCACGCGCAGAAATCCAGAAGCTAGGAATGGGAGCAGATCATGAGTTGCCAAGATCATCTCTATCGCAACATGAAGCCGAAGGAGGTTGCCCGCCGCTGGTTTCTGCAGCAGTGTGGTGTGGGTCTGGGCGCCGTGGCGCTATCGAGCCTGCTGGCGGAGTCCGGTTTCGCTGCGCCGGACGTTGCTGCGGCCGATCCGCTTGCGCCCAAGAAGCCGCAGTTTGCTCCCAAGGCTAAGCGTGTGATCTTTCTCTTCATGGCGGGCGCGCCAAGCCACCTGGAGCTATACGATTACAAGCCGCAGCTCGCCAAGTTTGACGGGACCCTACCGCCGGCCGACCTGCTGAAGGGTTATCGGGCTGCGTTCATCAATCCCAATTCCAAATTGCTGGGTCCGAAGTTCAAGTTCGCCAAGTACGGGCAGAGTGGCACGGAGCTCTCCGAGTTGCTGCCACACCTTTCCAAAGTAGTGGATGACATCGCCGTGGTGAAGTCCATGGTGACGGACGCCTTCAACCACGCACCCGGCCAGTTGCTGATGAATACCGGAACCATGCAGTTCGGCAGGCCCAGCATGGGAGCCTGGGTCACTTATGGGCTGGGGTCGGAGTCGAAGGACCTGCCAGCCTTCGTCGTTTTCAGCTCCGGCAAAAAGGGACCGAGCGGCGGCAATTCGTGCTGGGGCAGCGGGTTCCTGCCCACCGTCTATCAGGGTGTCCAATTCCGCAGTAGCGGCGATCCGGTGTTGTACCTCTCAAATCCTCCCGGCGTAGACAATGCGCTGCAGCGCGATACGCTCGATTCAATCGACCGGCTCAACAAAATGCGCCTCGACGAAACCGGTGATCCCGAGATCGCAACCCGAATCAACTCGTACGAAATGGCGTTCAGGATGCAATCCAGCGCGCCCGAACTGATGGACCTTTCAAAGGAGAGCCAGAAGACCTTGGAAATGTACGGCGCCGAACCGGGGAAGCCTTCGTTTGCCAACAATTGCCTGCTGGCGCGGCGCCTGGTGGAGCGCGGCGTGCGCTTTGTGCAGCTTTATCACGAAGCCTGGGACCAGCATGACCATTTGGTGGAGGACATCTCGCAGAATTGCCGCGACACCGACCAGGCCTGCGCGGCGCTCATCCAGGACCTGAAGCAGCGCGGCATGCTGCAAGATACGCTCGTGATCTGGGGCGGGGAATTCGGGCGCACTCCGATGGTGCAGGGTGGGAACGACGGCCGCGATCATCACCCGAACGCCTTCACCATGTGGCTGGCAGGAGGCGGCGTGAAGCCTGGCCTCACACTGGGCGAAAGCGATGACTTGGGCTTTAACGTTACCAAGGATCAGGTCCACGTGCATGACCTGCACGCCACCATGCTCCAGTTGCTGGGATTCGATCACACCAAGCTCACTTACAAGTTCCAGGGCCGGAACTTTCGCCTTACCGACGTGCACGGTAACGTGGTCAAGCCCTTGCTGGCGTGAGGGCGTGGAGGATGTAGGACATGTTGTGATTTGGGTTTAACGTCGAGGCACCACAGCGCGGCGGAGGCGTAGTCAAACTGAAATTCTCCGTGACCTTGGTGCCGAGGAGCTTTTTCACCACGGCACGGCTTGGGCTGCAAGCAAAGGAAAAACTCACCCTAGAGATCACGGAGGCCACAGAGATCTTCTCCGTGTTTTCAGTATCCTCGGTGGTGCGTCTTTGTTGCACGCCGAGAGAGGTCGGATTTGTAAGCCAAAGGCGTCTTGCAGATTCTTTCGCTGCCGATAAGAAAACTGGACGACAACAAAAGAGGGTGTGGACCTGTCTAGTCGCAGAATGTTCCTGACGAATTGCGCAGCCGCTTTCGCCGGCGCAGCCCTGTCCGCTAGTAGTGCGCCAGCACAATCAGCGAAGCGGGGTGTGCGATTCGGGGTGCGCAGTCCGCTGCCGGATGTCGGCCTGCGTGAGCGCGCTCTCCTGGTTAAGCGTCTCGGCTACGATGGAATCGAGTTGGGCAACGAGTGGTCTGACCACACACTGGACGCGCTAAGAGAGCAGCTCGACG
>JASHYZ010000318.1 GCA_030042795.1 Terriglobia bacterium
GGACGCCGACGCGCGTCCCTTCGGCGGAGCGCACCCTGCGGCGCACCTTTGGGACAACGGCACCGATGCCGTCACGGAACTCGATCGCGTCATGCAGGTGCGCACCCGCGCGCTCAGCCGGTTCGGGGCCAACAGTATTCCCGTGGGCACGCCCATGAGCACGCTCGAAAACGTCCTGGTGCCCATTTACCTCTTTCACCGTTATCAAACCGAGGCCGCGGCCAAAGTTCTGGGCGGGCTCAATTACCGCTACAACGTGCGTGGTGACGGCCAGATTGGCCCGGAGATGGTGCCGCCCGCCGAGCAGCGCCGGGCGCTCACCGCGCTGCTCAAGACCATCACCCCGCAAGCGCTGGAACTGCCCGACGCTGTCCTGCGACTCATCCCGCCGCCCGCCATGGGCTACGACCGGTCTCGCGAGGATTTCACGGGCCATACCGGACTGGTGTTCGATGCCCTGGGACCGCCGGAAGCCGCGGCAAGCCTCACGGTGGGACTTATCCTTGATCCCGAGCGTGACTCGCGGTTGCTGGAGAACCACGGACGAGATACTCAGGCTCCCTCGCTGACTGACGTAGTGGACCAGTTGCTGACAGCCACCTGGAAAGCCCCGCAGGCCGCGGGCTACGAGGGAGAGATCCAGCGCACGGTTGACGCCGTCGTGCTCGATGATCTGATGCTGCTGGCGGCAAACGACCAAGCCGCGCCCCAGGTGCGGGCGCTGGCGTCCCTCAAGCTGACTGACCTGAAAGACTGGCTGTATGCCAGTCTCAGGCAAAGACCCGAGGAAAACCGTCGCGCCCAGTTCACTTACGCCATCTCCGAGATCGAGCATTTTGAGAAAGACCCCAAACCCACCAAGATTCCCGCCCCGGTCGAGCCGCCGCCCGGACAGCCGATTGGCGAGAATGACCAAGACCTGAGCAGCCGCGTGAGCGAGTGACTGCTGGATAGCAAGCGACTCGTCCCGAAGCTCGCGAGGTCCATTGTTCGCCCCTCACCTCCTTGCCCCTCTCCCCAGGGAGAGGGGAGAACTTGTTCAACAATAAGAGCCCTCTCCCGGGGGAGAGGGTGGCGCAACGCGCCGGGTGAGGGGGCATCTGCCCTGACCCGTGGCTATCAGGTGTTGTATGGGACGAAACACCAGTATAAAACCCGACTCTCACGGATCTTCCCAACTGGGAAGCCGGTCCGTAGCAGAGTGCGCCGAAAGTTTGACCAAAACACTGTTTTTAGGTTACAAGTCACTGAAAATAAATGACGAAGCTGATTTGAGTTCGTACCCCTCGAAAGTCTGCAAAAACGGCCCATTTTTAGCCTTTAAGTCATTCTTTCTAATAGCCATAGTTGCCATGAGTTCGTTTCTACCTCCAGTCTCCTCCCTCCAACCTGAGGAACATACCCCACTGGGGCCTTTTCGCCGCCCGGACCCGCCGAGACCGCCAGATGGTGAGTAGCGTTCCAACCAACTTTTTGTCCTCGCTGGCGCTCCGCCATGACGAATGCTCCCACTTTGACTCCATCAGAAAGCGCGATGGCAAGTAAAGGTACAGATCATTACGAACGTTACGAACAAACGGAACAATGTTTACAAAAGGTGGGCACGACCCCGTGAGGCGCCCGGCTGGAGGAGGATGCATCGATATTGGCCATGGGCCACATGTCGTGACGCAGGCTGTGGAGGGACTCCGTTAGGCGCCTACATCAAAAGCGACGTAGGCGCCACCCAGCGAATTCCAGTGAACGGCGGATAGTGTCTTAACTGTTTGTCTCAGCCCAGGGGACCACCCCAGACCCATTGGAACAGCAATTGAGGAAGTTGGGAGCATAGGTATGAAGTTTTAATTTTCAAACAAGCCCACTACCGTAAGGTCTTGCAGCTTGCCTTTCCAGCAGTTACCCTGGTGTGGTGGAGAAGGAGTTTGAGCTCCTCAGCGGTATCGAAAACATCGTGCCGATTGCGGTCAACTTCTCCATTCGCGAGCGGAAGAACCTCAGAGCTCGCTTCGGGGGGAAGCCGTTGGCGGAAGCTCAAGGGCGTAGCGTTGGTCCGCTTCCCTAACGGAGAGATCCGCCGAGCAGAGGTTCACTTGGTACGAAGCCCACGGCGTTGGCCGGCGTAAGATGAAGGTGAAACGTGTTCTGGATTGAATGCCATGCTAAGGAAAAACGAGCGCGTCGAATTTGCCATCTGCGTTGCGAATAAAGGGTACGACGATCTGGAGGTCTGGAAGATCTACCGAGTGCTGCCCGACGCTAAGGCTGCCGAGGTGGGCTGCATCAGGGCGATCGACGAGTCTGGCGAGGACTACCTTTATCCGGCGCGTCGGTTCGTGAAGATCGATTTTCCCAAGGATATCCGGGCCCGATTGCCGAGATGGCGCCCCAGAAACGGGCGCAACCGGGCCTTGCAACCGGCGCGCCAAAAGGCGTCGAGGCGATAGGCACGAGATCAGCCACCACGTCCGCCCGATATTCGCACTCGCTATGCCACGCTGATGGTGCTGGGTTGTCCAGGGCCGGCTAGCGCATATCGAAAATCTGCGATTCACATGGTTCGCTGAGTGCCGGCGACATTGTGGTGTATGTTGTCGCACGCTCACTGCCCTACAAAACCAAGAACCGCGGACCCACAAAGCGGGACCGCGCTACACTCGCTATGGTAAGCTTACGGTGGGCGGGCTATGAACATCCGTTTCTATCTCGATCCGTCCACAGGGCAACCCCACATTTTCGGCCATGGCGTTGACGCAGACGAGGTGGAAGATGTATTGGAAGCACCGGGTGAAGATCGCCGCGGACGTAACGGTTCCAGAGTTGCGATCGGGCAAACGAAGGCTGGACGCTACCTCCGCGTAGTTTACGTTCCTGACCCGCAATCCGACAGCGTTTTCGTGGTCACGGCCTACGAACTGAGAGGAAAACCCTTGCTTGCCTATCGTAAACGCAGGCGCAGGAGAACAATATGAGCAAATTTCCCGAAGGATGGGACGAAGAAAGGGTTCGGAGCGTCCTTGCTCATTACGAGCAGCAAACAGAGGAAGAGGCCGTAGCCGAAGACGAAGCCGCGTTCGCGGATGAGAAGGAAACCGTCATGGTGGTTCCCCGCCACTTGGTCGCTGCTGTGCGCGAGCTTATTGCGAAGCACCACGAATAGCTGTAGGGGCAGATTTGGCACCCAAGCGTCCTGCTTGCCGTGTCGGGTGACAGTGCCAACTTACTTCCTGTATCCTCTTCGGCATGAAAGAAGTGGCCGACCTGCTGAACTCGATGCGCAGCGCCGGCGTCATCAGCGAATATGCCTTATTCGGCGCGATCGCACAGATGAGGTATACCGAGCCTGTGGCTACGCTGGACGCGGATGTCCTAGTGGCGCTGCCCCCATCACAAGGGCTGAACGTGCTCAAGCCGATCTATGACTTCTGCGCCGCGCGGGGGTATCAACCGGAAGGCGAAGCCATCCGCGTTGGCGCTTGGCCAGTGCAGTTCATTCCCGTATTCAATCCTCTTACCGAGGAAGCCTTGGAACAAGCTGAGAGCGCCGACTTTGAGGGTACACCGCTCCGGGTGATACGCCCTGACCACCTGGCCGTGATTGCGCTTGGCACCGGCCGAGCTAAAGATTATGCGAGGATTCTGG
>JASHYZ010000319.1 GCA_030042795.1 Terriglobia bacterium
CATCCGCTCGGTGGTGGTGAAGGCCGGACCTCGGGTGGCCGGCATCCGGTGACGCCGTGGGGTAAGCCAACCCGCGGCTATAAGACCCGACATAACAGGCAGACTGACCGCTTTATCGTCAAGCGGCGTGAGAAGAAGTGAGAAGCCTGAAGGAAGTTTCGAGGAGGAAGTCTTGGGCCGTTCTTTAAAAAAGGGGCCGTTCGTTGACGATCACTTGATGAAGAAGATCGAGTTGCTGAATCGGCGCTTCGAGAAGAAAGTGGTTAGGACCTGGTCGCGACGCTCCACGATCTTCCCGGAAATGGTTGGCCACACCATCGCGGTGCACAATGGCAAAAAGTTCATTCCGGTCTATGTGACAGAGAATATGGTGGGGCACAAGTTGGGAGAGTTTTCTCCCACACGCACTTTCAAGAGTCACGGAGTAAAGGCGGCTGCTGAGAAGACAGCGTCCGCCGCACCGGCCCCGCGTCCGGCCGCGGCGGCTCCGGCGGCAAGTGCGTAGCGCGGTTGGCGGTCGTCGTTTGAAGAAGGCAGCAGTCATGTTTCGGCACTCAGCGGTCAGCTCGAGTGCCGATGGATGGAAGCGATGTCTGGTAGGACCCGGCCGCCGATGGCTGGGCGTTGAAAGGTAGCTGCTGATAGCTGATGGCTAACTGAAAGCTTGGAACTGATATGGAAGCGACAGCATCGTCAAAGTATCTGCGTATGTCACCACAGAAGACCCGGCTGGTTGTGGACCTGATCCGTGGACAGGATGCCGGCGAGGCTTTGAATATCCTGCGATTCACGAAGAAGCGTGCCACGCGGGAAGTCGAAAAGGTGTTGCGCTCCGCTATCGCGAACGCGGAGCAAAAGTCGGAAAACGTCGACGTCGATCGGCTGGTGGTGGCTAAGGCCTATGTCGACGATGCACCTCGCGCGAAGCGCATCCGACCGGCGCCGATGGGGCGGGCTTATCGGTATCAGCGACGCATGAGCCACATTACCGTGGTGGTGCAAGAACGCGCCAAGGATTGATGATTATCGATTGACCGTCGGCTGCGGTTATAGTCCGCAGCGGGAGTAGAAGACTATGGGCCAGAAGGTTCATCCATACGGGTTGCGTCTGGGTTATACGAAGACCTGGAAGTCGCGATGGTTTGCAAAAAAGGACTACTCCAACTTGCTTCATGAGGACCTCAAGATCAAGAAGAGGCTTCGGGAGGAGCTCAAGAGCGCGGGGGTGGCTTCTATCGAAGTCGAGCGTCCGGGAAACAAATTGCGCATCACCATCTATACGGCCCGCCCGGGAATCATTATCGGCCGCAAGGGCGCAGAGATCGACCGGCTACGCCAGCAAGTGCAGAAGCAGACGGGGCGCGAGGTGCTACCCATCAATATTCAGGAAGTGCGCCGGCCCGAGCTTAACGCTCAACTGGTGGCGGAGTCGATCGCGATGCAACTCGAAAAGCGGGTGGCTTTCCGCCGGGCGATGCGCAAGGCTGTGGATTCAGCCCTGCGCTTCGGATGCAAGGGTATCAAGGTGCGCTGCGGCGGCCGGCTGAACGGGGCTGAAATCGCACGCACGGAGTGGTATTTGCAGGGAAGGCTGCCGCTGCACACGCTGCGCGCCGATATTGACTACGGCCTGGCTGAAGCCCGAACCACCTACGGCGTGATCGGTGTGAAATGCTGGATTTACAACGGCGAAATCTTGGAGCAGAAGCGGCGTCCGGAGCGGGCAGCGGAGCCAGCAGTGGCTGCGCTGGCGTAAAGGCCGCCACCGGTTGTCGGTCGTCGGTTGACGGTAAGGGCCACGACGAAATGACATCGAGAACCAGGAACTGACAACCGAGAACCACTATGTTGATGCCCAGTAAGGTGAAGTATCGTAAGCAGCAGCGCGGCAGGCGCCGCGGGAAGGCGTGGCGCGGTTCGGACCTCTCTTTTGGCGATTACGGCTTGAAGGTGCTCGAGACCGGTTGGATCACGGCCCGCCAGATCGAGGCCAGCCGCGTGGCCATCACGCGTTTCATCAAACGGGGCGGCAAGCTCTGGATTCGCTTGTTTCCGGACAAGCCGGTTACCAAGAAGCCGGCCGAAACCCGTATGGGCAAAGGAAAGGGTGCGCCGGAGTTTTGGGTGGCTGTAGTAAAGCCCGGCCGGATTCTGTTTGAGATGGAGGGCGTCAGCGAGGCAGACGCGCGTTCGGCGCTGCGTCTCGCCAGTCACAAGCTGCCCCTGCCCACGCAATTTGTGGCACGCCCGGGAGCCAAGAGCTAGAAGTTACGGTGCGCGAAGAGGACTACGATGCCAGGAGCGAAGCCTCGTGGAGTGATTGTTAAGGAACTGAAGGAAAAGTTGCGCGAGGAATCCTTGGACGAGGTGCGCGACAAGGAGCGTGAGTTCCGCAATCAGCTTTTCCGGCTGAAGTTCCAGTTTGCCAGCGGCCAGAATGACGTACTGCCCAAGATGCGCCAGCTTCGGCGCGATATCGCGCGGGCCAAGACCATTCTGGCAGAGCGCACGAGCCAGGCTAAGTCCTAGCGCAACGGTTTGGCGAGAGCCGATAAGGATTGAGGAGTTTCATGGCGACAAGGCGACAACAAAAAGTTGGCGTGGTGAGCAGCACCAAGATGCAGAAGACAGCGGTGGTGACCGTCGTTCGCCAGATCATACACCCGCTCTATCATCGCGTGGTTCGCCGCTCGGCAAAGTTTATGGCCCACGACGAAACCGGCAATTGCCGTGTGGGCGACACCGTACGCATTGAAGAAACCAGGCCGCTGTCCGCCCGCAAGCGCTGGCGTGTAGTTGAGGTGATCAGCCGCGGCGAGCAGTCGGCTCCGGAGCCGGAGGTGACAGCATGATTGGGATGCGCACCATTCTCCGCGTCGCTGACAATTCCGGGGCGCGGAAGCTCTCCTGCATTCTGCCCGTAGGGAACGACGTTGGTTTGCAGGCAGGCTTGGGTGATGTCGTTACAGCGGCGGTGAAGGAAGCGGCGCCCGACAGCGCCGTCGCTAAGGGTAAGGTCGTTAAGTGCGTAATCGTGAGGATGCGGAAGGAGCAGCGCCGCCGCGATGGCAGCTACATTCGCTTCGACGAAAATGCTGCGGTGCTGATCAATGAGGCGGGCGAGCCTGTCGGCACACGCGTGTTTGGACCTGTGGCTCGAGAATTGCGCGAGAAGAAGTTTCTGAAGATCGTTTCCCTGGCGCCGGAGGTTCTGTAATGCGCGTCGCGCTTAGAATTCACAAAAACGACGAAGTGCAGGTGCTGGCCGGGAAGGACAAGGGTAAGACGGGCCGGGTGCTCGAAGTCGAGCCTCGCAAGCAACGCCTCTACGTCGAGCACGTCAACATGATCAAACGCCACACGCGGCCCAACCCCAACAAGCAGATCCGTGGCGGAATATTGGAAAAGGAAGGTCCTATCCACATTTCAAACGTCGCTTTGGTGTGTGGTGATTGCGGCGTAACCCGGATTCAGAACCGCCAGAAGGCTGAGGGCGGAAAAGTCCGCGTGTGCGCCAAGTGTGGAAAGGTGCTGGATACGTAGAGTCATCAGCCGTCAGCTATCAGCTCTCAGCGATTCGACGTCCCGCTGCTGGAGTTTGAGGCTGCCGCTAGCCTCTACGGCTCATCAATGGGCGGTCAGCGGCTCAAAACCCTGTACTGAGCGCTGAGAGCTGAAGGCTGATCTTACAATGACGCCGCGACTCAAAGAACGGTACCAAAAGGAAATTGTCCCCGCGTTGGTGAAGGAGTTTAAGTACTCCAACCGCATGGCCGTGCCTCGCCTGCGCAAAGTTGTGGTGAATATGGGCCTCGGGGAGGCCATCCAGAACGCGAAGCTGCTGGACTCGGCGGGGGTCGAGTTAGGTTTGATCACCGGGCAGAAGGCCGTGATCACCCGGGCGCGGAAGTCGATCGCTAATTTCAAGCTACGTAAGAATATGCCGATCGGCGCCATGGTCACGCTGCGCGGCGACCGCATGTATGAGTTCCTCGACCGGCTCATGAACGTGGCTCTGCCGCGCGTGCGCGATTTCCGCGGTCTTTCTACCCGCGCGTTCGACGGCCGGGGTAACTACACGATGGGCCTGCGCGACCAGCTCGTGTTTCCGGAAGTGGACTACTCCAAGGTTGACAAAGTGAAGGGCATGAATATTTCCATCGTCACCGATGCCCGGACGGATGCCGAGGCGCTGGCGCTGCTGCGCCACTGCGGCTTACCGTTCCGTCCTGAAGGCCGCCGGCAGGCGGCTGAGAGCGGTGACGCGAAGGCGGGAGGATAGCCGTGGCGCGTGCGTCGCAAATGGCGAAGCTGCTGAAGAAACCCAAGTTCAAGATCCGCCACCGCAATCGCTGCGGCCGGTGTGGACGCCCGCGGGGATACTTGGGGAAATTCGATCTCTGCCGGCTCTGCTTCCGGCAACTGGCTTTGCAGGGTGACATTCCCGGTGTCATCAAGTCAAGTTGGTGAGCTTGCCGGCTGGCGGCCGGCTAAAGGAGCAATCGGGGCGTTCGCAGATCAAGGGTAAGTCAGCCGTGTAAGCCCTT
>JASHYZ010000320.1 GCA_030042795.1 Terriglobia bacterium
CCGTTACATCTACGCCGGAAACCTTCCTGGTGAGGTCGGCGATCTCGAGAACACTCACTGCCCCGAATGCAGGGAAATGCTGATTGGCCGTCGCGGCTACCGCATCTCCGAATATCGTCTCACCGCGCGTGGCGCTTGCTCCCGTTGCGGAGCTGGAATCCCCGGAAGATGGGCAGCTAACTTCCAAGGCCAGATCACCTCCTATCCTTTCCTTCCGCGGTCCCCCTCGCGCAGCATCCTGCAATCGGTCTAGGTCGGCATTAACGCTCGCGGGTGGCGGCTTCGAAAGCGAAGTCCTCTACCCATTGACGATCCCATTCCACCGGTCTACGTAGGCAGATGGCCAGGGAAAAATGTGCTGACAAACCAGATCAGGGTGAGCACGATCATGGTGACGCAGCACACCCACGCAATGATGTTAAAGGTCCGATTGTTGCGATAGTCGCCCATCAGATCTTTCCGGTTTACCAGACGCAACATAAAAATGAGCACGACGGGCAGCAGCATGCCGTTGATAACCTGAGAGAGCAAGGCGATCGGAATCTGCTTTTCAGGACTAAGGAAAATTACCGTGAGGGCGCCGATCGCAATGAGCGCTGTGTAAAGAGTGTAAAAGGCAGGCGCTTCGTGCAGACGCTTATCAACTCCGGACTCCACGCCCAAGCCTTCGCAGACATAGTAAGCGGTGGCAAGGGGCAGAATGCAGGCCGAGAACAACGACGCATTGCACAGACCGAAGGCGAACAAGTAACTTGCCGCTCGGCCCGCGAGAGGCCGTAGAGCCAGCGCGGCGTCACCCGCGTCCTTGATCTGGCGATGGCCGGTGACGTAGACGGTGGCTGCGCAAGCCACGATGATGAAGAAAGCCACCACGTCCGTCATGATGCATCCCACAATCACGTCCCAGCGAGAAAGACGATAGTCTTTGAGCTTTACACCCTTTTCCACCACCGCGGACTGCAGATAAAACTGCATCCATGGAGCGATAGTGGTTCCCACCAGTCCGATGAGCATGTAAAGATAGTTCGAATCGAAACGCGCATTAGGAACCACCGTGCCCTTCAGGGCGTCCGCCCAACGGGGGTGGGCGAGGAAGCAAGACAGCGGATAGGCGATGTAGAACAGACACGCCACCAGAAAGATTCTCTCCACGGACCGATACGTCCCTCGCACCACCAGCACCCACACCAGCGCCGCGCCGAGCGGGACAACGATGTAGCGGCTCACGCCTACCACTGACATGCCGGAAGCGAGGCCAGCAAACTCAGTGATCGTGTTCCCAAGGTCGGCCGCGAGAAGCAACACCATTACGAGGAAAGTCATTCGGAATCCGTACTCTTCCCGAATCAGGTCGGCGAGCCCTTTGCCCGTAACCACGCCCATGCGCGCCACAATTTCCTGAACGACGATCAGCGCCACCGTAACGGGAATCAGAGTCCAGAGCAGCGAAAATCCGAATGACGCTCCGGCGACGGAGTACGTGTAAATCCCCCCGGCATCGTTGTCGACGTTGGCGGTGATGATTCCCGGACCGACCACCGCCAGGAACACAAGCAACTGGGTTCTAAAATGGCTGAGGCGCTTGATCATGACGCGACACGGTGCGAGCACCGCGGACCTGAGCTGAACATTTGTTCTGGATAATTCTCGAGAAGCAGACTTGGAAGCGCTAAGCCTCTCACCGGCGATTCACAACCAGCTCCAGCACGTCGTCCGCCGTGACGATGCCCAGCAAGTGGGACCGTTCATCCACGACGGGCAACGTTACGAGATTGTATTTGTGAAACAAGTCCACCACCGTTTTCTGGTCAGCGTGCGCCTGCACGGAAATCACTTCGTCGCTGGTTAGTTCCTTGAGCGGCGTGCTGCTTTCCGCCAGCAGGATGCGAGCCAGAGGCACTGCGCCCGTGAGCACCTGGTCTGCCCCGATCAGGTAAATCATGTGGACGGACTCGAGGTTGCCGTCGAAATTCCGAAGCGCTTCGATCGCCCCTTCCAGCGTAGCCTCTTCGCCCACTACGATGAACTCCGTCGTCATCAAGGCGCCGGCCGTTTTCTCCTCGAACCCGAGTAAGGTTCGGACGTCCTTCGCCTCGTCGCTCTCCATGTCGGCCAGAACTTCGGCGGACGCCTCGGGCGTCATCTCCTGAAGCACGTCGGCAGCTTCGTCTGGAGGCATTTCCTCCACAATGTCCGCAGCTTTTTCTGAAGGAATACTCTCCAACAGAGCCGCTTGCATCTCGGTGGGGATTTCGGAGATCACCTCTGCCGCGGTCTCATCGTCGAGCGATTCCACGACGGCCTTTTGCTCATCCCGGCTCAGATCTTCGAGGATCTCCGCGATATCCGCCGGATGGAGCTCGGCCAGCCGGTCGTATGAAATTCGCAGTTTCACGCGGCGCGACGAGTCGGGCTCGATCAGGTTAACGAATTCCCAGGGAATGGTCTTGGAGGTAAACAGCCCGGAAAGGGCGCGAATTTTGTGTTTACTGACCGCGCCCTGCAGTAGGCGCCGGATTCCGGCCGCCACGCCCACGTTCGCGGCGACGATCCGCAACTCTGTGTGTCCATCATTGGGTTGAATGTCAAAGTCCACATCAGTCACGCGCACCACCTTGCGGTGATTGACGTCGATGATCTGTTGATCCAGCACATCCTTCTTCACCCGAAGCAAGCCTTCATCCGGAGCGTAGCACCGCACCTGGTCAAGGGTTGTGCTTGTTTGGACCGCTCGTACTGAAATGGACTGCACCTGTGTGTAGGTGATGCACAGGATGCTTTTTTGCGGAGTCTTTACGAGATACGAGGCCACCCGAAGCGCATTCTGGCTGGGGTCGACGCACAAATCCGCCAGCGCTCCCAGGTATTCACCTTTAACATCGAAAACCGGCAGGTGTTCGAGCTCGGTAAAGTAGATCATGTTGCACTCTCCGCGAGGGCGGGTTGTGAGGCGAGAAGGTGAGGCGGGACTTGGCCGGCGTTACCGAAAACAAAAAAGCCCCGGCAGAGCCTTAGCAGCTCGCGGGGCTATTCCTGCTGGAACCCCGAAGTCCGCTTATGGACCTTCCGCCCTCGCACTTGGCTGCGCTTCCATCCGCATCGAGCGGCGCTCGCCGCCGCAGTCCCCTTATGAATGATGCTCCCGCGACTTGTCAACAAAAAAGAGCATTGGGTAGTGGGTCAGTTTGAATTCTCTCCAGCATTGCGTTACCTGTCATTCCCGCGCAAGCGGGAATCCAGGCTGTAAGGCGCTCTCTCCGATGTGGATTCCCGCCTTCGCGGGAATGACAGAGGGAACATGCCGAGAAAGAATTTTGAGACTGACCCCACTACCGAGCATTGAATCGAGCCCGAGACCCTACGACCATTTGAAGACGCCGTTTGCTCCAGCCATCCACCCTCATGCTGACCCATTTCGGTTAGAAGACCGCTTAGTGCCGCAAACGAGTAGGGCGCCTTCTGCACGAAACCGGCGCAGTTCTTTCGCGTCGCGGAACCAGCGACCCGTGTAGGAATCCGGGGCGGGCGTGGGATCGGGAATACGGCGGTGCCGAACGTCAGTAAAACCGGCCTGGGTGAAGAGGGCCGCCCATTCATCTGCATAAAGAAGTTGCGCGGGAATGGTGTACACGGCGCCCCATTGATGGCAATAAGGATTGTCGCGATAGTAGTTGATAAGCACCCAGGTCGAACCGCCGGGCCTGAGCACGCGGTTGATTTCCTGCAGGCCGTGAGCCGGGCTTGGCCAGTAGTAGGCGGA
>JASHYZ010000321.1 GCA_030042795.1 Terriglobia bacterium
GTCAGATTCAGAAAAGCGAAGCGGCCCGCATGATTGGTCGGCTCGTGTTGCTCGGCCTTTGTAGTGGGATCTGTGAGGGTGACTTGAGCTCCGGCAACGACGCCCCCACTCTGATCCGTAACCACGCCCACAATGCTTCCGGTCGCGTTCGCTTGGCCCCAAAGCAACCCTGGTGCCAGCGCGAAAGCCACCAACGCCGTCAACACAAACCTTAAAGCAGTGCGCATACACTCCTCCGTGCAGTCAAAGTGACCCCCCAACCCAATGACCAAGCGACACAAGTAAGTGAAGACAAGCCGGAGGAGAGCGCGCCGGGTGGCGCGGAGAACTGGCAGGCGACAGAAAAACGCCTGGATTTGCGTGCAGAGTCGGAAGCTTTCAAGCTGGTCACCCTCCGGTGCGGCCAGATGATGCTATCTCGAGCTGTCCCAAACCACGGTGCGACGCATGTATGAAAGCACTGGGCCGAACCGGTGTCAAGCAAAAAATTTGAGCATCCAAGATAAAATTTTTGCATCTCGATATTCTCGTAAACCACTTGGTATTACATAGTTGGAGCCGTACACTGCCAGGAATCAACGAATTCGTTTGGCTCATCGAGCTCAGCGCTAGACGCTGCTGCGAAGTGTAAGGATTCTGTGCGGAAGCCTGGGGATGGTTCTCGTCCAAAAGATAATCCACAGGATAACTTATTGAAAAGTCGATATTAAACAATCCTTCCGATTTGTCGCGTTTGTACTCACTATCCTCTTCGGCGTCTGCTATAAAATTAGAAAGCGGAACATACGGCCAATTCCGCTCGCGTTTCGTGAGTGCCATGGTCTGGTAGTGCGGCATAGTTGCGTTGCTGCGGTTCTAATCTTGCTAGGTTTCGTTATTGTAACTGTCTGGCCCTTCCTTTCTGAACCCTTCGGTATCAACGGAAGTACTAAACCCAGTTGGCGGTACATGCCAGTGGTAGCAGAACTGGGTATATCTCTCCGTTCCCATCGTCTCGTATTCGATCAGCCCGTAAGCATAAAGCTTAGTGTCTCCCGCACTGATTTCCGTTACGTGCTGACGGCTAAACGATGGGTAGTCTTCGAGGAATCTGCCGACCGTAAGTGGTGGCTGATTCGTGGGCATGACCTTGCCATAGGCTCCGAGGTTAAAGATGTCCTGCGGCTTGTATTGCGGTGTGTCGGGCAATTCCTGCGATCTCGGTATGGTGTGAAATCGGAGTTTTACGGAGCGAATGCGCGCTGGTGTAAGGCCGTAATTGCTCAAAGCGAAGCTAACGCCGACAACGATGACTTGGCCGCTTGCAGGCTGCGTCGGCAGTTTGTCAGGAAAGTTGATCTTCTCTATCACCCAAGCGCGTTGACCTTTAATCGCGGCTTCGGCACTGAGCTTAGCGGCCCTGGCTGCTATTTCAGTGGCCTTCAGGCTGCGGAGAGCGAGCCAGGTGCCAATTATACCTACGAAGAACAGTCCGATGGTTGCGATAGCCTCTGGTTCAAGCAAGCTGTGGAGATAGCTCTCAGAGTGATTATTGGTGCCATTTGCCTGCCGCTGGGAGTGTTCTTGATGTACCGAAGTCTGCCCGGCTACTTCCCGAGACGCCGATGGCTGTACGTCGTTAGTTGGTTCCTGTTGATCGTTGGATGTGGGTCTTTTTTCCTGCCCGTTTACTGGGATATTCGTCGTTACGGCTGCAGCGAGAACAGCAAGCAGGACAATATGTCTCATGGCCTGTTTGTCGCGGAGAACGATTTTGGGGCTTTAACCAGCGAACAATTCCCGCATCTCCCACACATGATCTGTAACCTTCGCTTCCATCGCTGGGGTCACTCTCAAAGTCTGGTGAACGCGGCAGAAATTGTACCACGCGAAGTAAAGAGCCAACATCGCGCAGAGCTTCTCCCACTTCTTGCTGAAAGCGTTCGTCAGCCGGGTGAGTCTCCGCATCTGCATTCGCATGGTGAGGTTCGAGCGCTCGACGTGCGAGGTGCTGACCTTGGTTGGGTCTGGGTTGCCATATACGGGTACTTTCTTGCAGCCCGTGCATTCGGCTGGCGAGTAGCGCGTTTCGTTTTCGGGGTTGGCCGCGTACAGCTTCACGAGTTGGGCGAAGTCAACCTTCTGGACTCCAAGGCTGAGAACCACAGCGTCCTGGTACGGCTTGAAACCGTCCGTAGTGATTTGAAAACTGCCGGTGGTAGCTCGCGCCAGCTTCTCGGTGAAAGCAACAGTATCGGACTCTGTGCGGCGTCCGAGGTGCCACGCGAGCGCCAGTTTGCTATGTCGCTCGATTGCGACGAAGGTCCAAGCGTCCCCGATGGTGCTTTCCTCTTTTCCCTGCTTGGCCTTTGTCTTCTCTTTCATCCTGACGTAGCCCCAAAGCTCGTCGCATTGAACTTCTTTTACCCGAAGACCGCAGATGCGCTCCGTCATCAACTGATCGCACTTTTCACCAGCCCGAGTCAGCAGGTTGAGGATGGTGCGGGCGTGGACTCCGGTAATTCGGGAAGTGCTGCGAACGGAGCAACCCTCGACCAAGTGTTGCAAAACGGAGATGGTTTTTTCTTCGGGCAGGATCATGTCGCCGAGCAAACGCACGTGTTCCTCAGTGAATGTCTTTTTGCAGTTCAAGCAGCGGTAGCGTTGCAGGCCGTTGCGGTGCTTTCCGAACTTCTTTGCGGGCTGATCGCACGTCGGGCAGTTCATTTGGTCTCCCCTCATCGGCAACGCCAGAATATCACGTACTGCAAGCATTGTCAAGAAACATCTTTTGATATTGATGTAGCTGATTACAATCTTTATCGTGACCGGAGACTTGGAGGGCTGCCAAGGTACTTCATTGGTCGTCCAGATGATGCAGATATGTTCGTACCAAGAGTTATTTCAGAATGCGTCTGCTTCATCTGTGTGAAGGAACGTGGACGCTGGCGACCGAAAGCCACTGCATTCTTTGTGTCCGTACCTGTCGAACCTGGAGTCATAGAGGGAGGTCATCTTTATCTGGTTACTGCGAAGCACTGTGTAGAGAAGGCTAAGCAATTCGGTTCAATGTCTGTTCGAATAAATACGAAATCTGGAAACGTTCTCTACGAAGAAGTCAAAGAAGAATGGCTAACCTTAGAAGAAGAGGCGACAGACGTAGCCGTGCTACCGTTCGCGGTGCCTGAGGAAGCTGACATAAGGTCCATTCCAGTGTGGATGATGGCTACTGACGAAGAGATACGACTGAAGAAAATAGGAATCGGAGACGAAATTGCCGTCACGGGCCTATTTTCAAAGATTCCTGGAACCTCAAAGAATCTGCCAATCTTGAGAGGTGGTATGATCTCCGCGATGCCTGGAGAGATCATGATTGGGGATGATGGAGGGGAGTACGAAGCGTACTTGGTTGAAATGAGGTCAATCGGAGGGCTTAGCGGATCGCCAGTATTCGTCGTTAAGATTGTTGTTGATGAAGAAAATAAGACTTCAAACCTAGGACTTCAACTCTTCAGTCGTGTGTTTCTGCTGATCGGTGTAATTCGGGGGCATTGGGAACAGAACAACATAGAGGACGTGGACGATGAGACGCTCTCTCGTAGAGAGCCGCTCAACACTGGGATTGCCACCGTAACGCCGATACAGGAATGCTTACGAATACTAAATGGAGAAGAACTGACTAGAGCCAGAAGGAGACAAGAATTAGAGTGGAGAAAAGCAAACTCACCAATTGAGGATTGATTTGGTCCTGCGCACGACTAGGCCACCTACTTTTGTGACTCCGGTGCATTCAGGCTCTCACCAGCAAGAGCGAATTTGGATTCCTTTCCGCTCTCTTCCTTGATGAAAAGCCAGCGACCGGAAATTCTGAAGTCAACATGGTCTCCGACACTCAGCGATGATTTACGGTGCTGGCTCGTGGCCCGGTAGGTGCGCTCATCCGTCTTGATCGTGT
>JASHYZ010000322.1 GCA_030042795.1 Terriglobia bacterium
GCGCCTCGTTGCTGCTGGCGCTCGTGGGTATCGGCTCCATGATCTGGCACCGCGGCTTGGCTTATGGCATTGACTTCCGGGGCGGCACGCTGGTGTACGTGAAGTTCGCGCAGCAGCCGAACGTCGATGCCGTGCGGCACCAGCTCGACCAAGAGGGGCTGCGGGGCTTCAACGTGGTTACGTATGATACGCCGAGCCTGAACGAGTTTATCGTTAGCCTTGATTTGCAAGAAACGGCTTCGATGAACGCTCTCGACATGGGCAAGCGTGATATTGTAACCGCCCTGACAAAGCTTTACGGCAACGCGCCGGCGGGCAAGACAGATTTCAATAATGCCGACCGGGATGTGATCGCGGATCATCTGGTGGCGGCTGATCCTTTGCTGCTGGCGTCCAAAGGCGCGGATGTGGCCAACAAGACCTATCAAGACCTCGCGCAGGCGATTGTGAATTACCGTAAGGGTCCGCCGCGGAGCGGCCTCCTGAGCTCTTTCCAGGAGCTGAAGGCGGTTCCAGGCGTCACCCAGGGCGTTATCGACGCCCTCAGCCGCGACTTTTACTTGCCCGGGTTCGCCGTGTTCAATACGGAAATTGTGGGACCGAAGGTGGGAGCCGACCTGCGGCGGCAGGCTCTTTACGTCACCCTGGCCGGCCTGGGCGCAATGCTCATTTACATCTGGTTTCGATTTGAGCTAATCTACGGCGTCGCGGCCGTGATCGCAACTTTTCACGACGTGATCATCACGCTGGGGATTTTCTCCCTCCTCGGCAAGGAGATCACGCTCACGGTCATTGCGGCTTTGCTTACGCTTGTGGGCTACTCGATGAATGATACCATCGTGACATTTGACCGCATCCGGGAGAACGTGCGCCTGAACCGGCGCATGAACTTTAAGGATCTGGTGAACCGGAGCATCAATCAGGTCCTGAGCCGGACTATTTTGACCTCGGGTCTTACTTTCCTGGCCGTCCTGTCTCTGTACCTGTTTGGAGGCGAAGTCATCCACGGTTTCGCGCTGGTGCTGGTTATCGGCGTGATTATCGGGACCTATTCCTCTTTTGCGATTGCCAGCCCATTGGTTCTGTTCTGGCAGGAAAGGGCGGCCCAGGCGGGCGCCCCGGAGAGGACGAAGCCGGCTCCCGAAAAGCCGCGGCCGGCCCGGGCGGTGGAGCGGCAGCCGGCCAGCGCGCGGCGCTAGTGCCCCACAGGCTTCCAGCCCGTGGGAGTTTGTAGACTGAGAGCATGGCCAAGGATGGCCATGCCACGGTGGTCGGGGCGGCCAATCCGCCCGTGAGGCGGCAGAGCAAACAGGAAAGGTGATTTTCGTGCGGACCCTCGCTGGCGTGAGCAGGGTCCGTTCTAGGAGGTGCGACGATGGCGATGTTCGACGAGACGTTGCTCGAAGGATCGTCTACGAGACTCAAGTCAGTGCACTGGATTATTATCCTCGCTGCGGCGGCACTCGGCTATCTCCTCGGCTACGAGGGCTCGACCCTGGTCTTCTCAGGCCTGGATACCGGGGCTCTGGTAACCTATGCCGTTACGCTTGCAGTGGTACTCGGCTTTACCGCCTGGATGCTGTGTTATACGTGGCTGGACGCGCGGCGTGCAGGGCTCAATACCGTTACCTGGCTCATTGTCGTCGCGCTGCTCAATATTGCCGGCTTCATTATCTATCTCTTTTATTCGGCCTCGAAGACGAGCGAATGGAAGGGGGCTACGCGGATGCTGGCCTTTCTTTTCGAAGGGCTGGTCTGTGGGGCGATCGTCTTGTATCCGTTGATTTACACTCAGGCGCTGCCGCAGACCCAACTGATGACCACGTTGCTCGCGCCGCCGCCGCCGCCGCCTCCTCCTCCTCCTCCGGCGCCTCCGGCACCTAAGGTGATAATTCACAAAGTATCCACCGAGGACCTGATGAAGGCTCCAACGGTGATCCCGAAGACCATTCAGGAAGTGAAGGACCAGCCCCAGCCGCCGCAGGCTGCCGGGGTGGTAGGAGGCGTGCCGGGAGGCGTGCCGGGAGGAAGCATGAGCGGAGTAATCGGCGGCTTTGGCGCCGCGCCGCCGCCGCCCCCACCTCCTAAGCCGGCCACGCCGAAGCGCATCCGGGTAGGCGGCCAGGTGGAGCTGGCCAAACAGATTTTCGCGCCGTCGCCCGAGTATCCGCAGATCGCCAAGATGGCGAGGGTCCAGGGCGTGGTGAGGCTGGCTGCAATTATCAGCGAAAACGGCACCATTCAGGACCTCAAGCTTATCAGCGGGCCGCCGCTGTTGGTGAAGGCGGCTATGGACGCTGTTTCCCGGTGGCGTTATCAGCCCACTCTGCTGAATGGCGAGCCGGTGCAGGTGGACACGGAAATCGACGTTAACTTTACGTTGCAAGGGGAGTAAGGTTGCAAAGGCAAAAGCCAATGAGGCAAGAGCGAAGAGCCAAGAGGCCATGAATACTTGAACCGGGAATGGGCAAGAGTCAATGAACCCATTGGCTTTTGCCTCTTGCCTGTTTCAAGGCGGCAAAAATCCAAGGAGGAATAAGGCAAAATGGGAGCACAACTCGTGACGCTTAGCTTGTTACTGTTCCAAGAAGGGGGTGCCCAGGTTGGGTTCGATCCGGTCAGCATGTGGCGCTCGATGCACTGGCCGGCGCGATTCGTCGTGTTCGTGCTGGTCATCATGTCCGCCTGGTCGATCGGTGTCATGATCGATCGCTGGATTGCTTACTCAGCCGCGCGCAAGCAGTCGCGCTTCTTTGCGCCGGCGGTGGCCGGCGCTTTGAAGGAAGGCAAGATTGACGAAGCTATTCGCATTGCCGAAGACAACAAGCGGAGCCACCTGGCTAAGGTGGTGACCGCCGGGTTGCAGGAATTCCAGGCGCACCAGATGTCCGCTGAGATTCCGGGAGAGGAGATCGAGGCTTCGCGGCGAGCTCTGGAACGGGCCTCGGCGATCGTCCACGCCGAGGTGAAGCGCGGCATCTCAAGTCTGGCCACCATTGGCGCCACAGGACCTTTCGTGGGGCTGTTCGGTACCGTGCTCGGCATCATC
>JASHYZ010000323.1 GCA_030042795.1 Terriglobia bacterium
CTCTACTTTCCCGACGAAGGCCATTGGGTGTTGAAGCCGCAGAACAGCCGCCTCTGGTACCAAACCGTGCTCGGCTGGCTCGATCATTACTTGCAGCCGTAAAAAACAATCCAGTTTGCACCTGTAACGGCTGCCCGCGAGGTCTGCTACCGCCCTTCGCGGCGCTCACAGAGCGCTGCAGCCTGGATTCCTTACGAATACCTCGTAAGGCAGGCTCCTCATTCCTTTGCTTTTTCAGGTGCCAGCTTGGCGGTTTTCTTTGCTGCGTGAGCTTTGCTGACGTGCGCATGCACGGATGACGAATGCTCGGTGTGATTCACGCGGCGGGTTGAAGGGTGGCCCTGGAAGACTGGATTCACGTTGCGCATGGGAATGGCCTCGGGCCGACTCGGCCGCATGGCATAGCTCAATTCGTTTTCGCACGCCCTGAAATTACGCTCCACGGTTCCCGTTTGCTGGTCATAAGCGCTCAAGAGATAGCCGAGATAAGGTTCGAGCTGATCACGAAAGTTCGCGACCTGCTGCGCGCGGTTCAGGTACTCGTTGCCCAGTTCGGGGCTCTCATACTGGCTTACCAGGTGCCCGACGGTATTGGCAGGCTCGGTCAATTTCCCGAGGGCGACATAGGCTTCGAAAGCGGCTTCCAAGCTGTCCGGATGAGCCTCGAACTGGGTGCGCCACTTCTCGAGATCGGCAAGCCTCCCGGCCAACGCCTCTGAGGCATCATGAAAGGCATTCCTCTGAGCGTCAGAGGCCTTCCAGGTGTTCGGGTGCTCCTGGCTGAGCAGGTCCCTCAACCGGAACGCAGGGACGTAGGCCTCGTAGAGCACTGCCTTGAGTTGACCGGTGCTGAGCGGCGGTTGCTCGGCGGAGGAAGTCCTGGTGAGCGGCGGTGAGGTTCCTGCCGTGCGGACCACTTCCGTTTCGAGCGGACCGGTGCCGGCCGAAGACTTCGCCTCAAGGTAGGCGACGTAGGGTTCAAGCTGATGTGTTAGTCTTGTGAGTTCACCTGCAGACTGTCGGTAATCGGATACAGCCCAGGCTCCCGGTGAGGCCTCCAACGCCGCTTCGAAATCATCAAGCCTCATCGACACCGATTGCAGCGCCAATACGGTGGCGCGCCCCAGCCCGCGATCGTCGGGATGACTGTAGAATTCGCTGCGCGGCTTTTCCTCCTCCGCCAAAGCCGCGCGGAGTGCATCAGACTTATCCGTCAGAGCGGTGCGTTCCTGATCGCTCAGCTTCCACTTGTCCAGCGGCAGCGATGCGGTCAGGTCTGTGACGCGATATCCGGCGGCATAAATCTTGTATAGGAGAGCCTGCACTTCGCCGGCCGTCATGGCCACTGGCGTCGGAGCTGGTTGAGCAGATGCCGCCGGCGCAGTCATCCCGGACGAAACCGCGGATGCGGGAGCCGGCGCTGCCATAGGCGCCACTCGAGAAGGGATTGATTCTGAGGGGCTCGGCGAAGGTGACCCGGCGGATGACGGCGCGGCCGGTGCCGATGGGGAACTGCCCTCGTTGGCCTTGGGCTGGGACTCCGCCTGCGCAGGCGGTGCGGGTTGAGATTTGGCCTCGACCTCAGGGGACGCCTTCGTTTTGGTTTCGAGGCTGTTCACATAGCCTTCGAGTTGCCCCTTGAGGTCCGCCAAGTCCGCAGCCGATTTCTGATAATCGGCTGCCACTGAAGAACCCGCCGCGTCTGCAAGAGCTTTGGCGAAACTGTCAGCCTGAGGCACCAGTTTGCTAAGGGCTCCTAAGGTTTCGCGGCCCAGTTGCGCATCGCCGGGGTCCTTGTAAAAGCCATTCCATGGCTTTTGTAGGGCATCGACGGCCCCGCGCAGGGAATTAATTTGCTGGTAGTAGAGCGCCCGCTTCCGGGAACTCGTCTTCCAGGTTTCCGGATTCAGGGCCGTGCCTGCGTTACCGAGTTGATAGGCCGAGCTGTAGATTTTGTACAGGAGCACCTGCACATCATGCGGCTGTATTGTGGCTGACGATGCCGAAGCTGGACTTGACTCGGAGCTACCGGACGGCGCGATCGTAGAAGGAGGGACAGTGGAAGGAGTGGACGCCTGTTGTGGGCTCGCCAGGCCCAATCCTTGCCCGCGGGGCCAAGCCACCAAAAGCATGACCAGTCCGGCGAACAGCACAACCCTAACTTTCATCATGACCCTTCCTGTCTCTCCCCTAGCCTGCTGCGCCGGCCCTTCAACGAAAAAGGGCCCGATTAATGTGACACCCCCGCGGGCTTGTTCAACGCCATCTCGATTTCACCCCGAGCGTCAACAAATTGAATTCCCATGCCCACGCCGGGCAGAGCGTAAACCACCCTGCCGGAGCAGGCGATATCCGGGCCGTCGGGAGAAAGTCTGAAGCTCAGCTCCACATCTGACCCTGAGGCTAGCGGGCTGGGCGTATTCAAAAAAATCCCGCCGCCGCTCACGTCGGAACTCACGAAAATCTCGTCGATGCCGAAACTGGCGCACTGGACTTCCAGTGCTGCCTTCTCTCGCTTGTGTTTTCGCTTCTCGATCTCGATTTCCATCGTTTGAATATGTGATGCGTAACCAAAACCGCTACTGACCCGGTCGGGGGCCCCGCGCCTATGCTGTACGCTCCTTTGCGTATCCTAACACAGCCCGGATTGAGGTCGTGACGCTATAATCGACGATCGAGCATCAGGTAAGGTGGGTTCTGCCAGCATCCTTAAAATAGGAGAGCTTTGCATGATGTGGTTTCCGTCTCGCAGAAACGTGTCTGCGGTCGTAATGCTATTGGTTGTCGTGGCCGCCGCCTGTGCTCACGCCGTTGCCCAGCAAAGTACGTCACTGGACGGAAAATGGAATTTCGTTACCGATCCTGCCGGCACCCTGGGCGTCGCTGACTTGTCTGCTGCGTCCGGCGTCCGAATAGCTCAGGTACCCGGCTCCTGGCAGTCTGAATTCTCCGACCTTCGTGACTACGCTGGCGTGGCCTGGTATTGGCGCATATTCTCTGTGCCCGCGCCCGCACCAGGACATGTACTCCTGGCTCGCTTCGGCGCTGTCGACTACATGGCAACCGTGTATGTGAATGGCCAAAAGGTGGGGGAGCACGAAGGCGGCTATTTGCCTTTCGAAATCGACGTCACGCCGTTTCTGCGGGCTGGCGAAAATCAACTTGCCGTGCGTGTGGTTGATCCCGGTGAGAAGCCGGCCGAGGTGGAGGGAATCCGCTACGCCGAGATTCCCCACGGCAAGCAGAACTGGTACGTCCAAACCAGTGGGCCGTGGCAGAGCGTGGAACTCGAGGACCGTCCCAAGACTCGCATTGGTGCGCTGCACATCCGCGCCGGCGCTGACGGGCGCTTCACAATCGACATTGAAGTCATTAATTCTCAAGCCGCACCCGCAACCTCAAACAATCAGGCGGATGCGTCTTCGAGTCCGCAGGGCGCGAGGTACGTGGGCGCCGAAATCGTGGATGCCTCGGGAAAGACTATATGGAAGCAGTCTCTGAATCTAACACCGGAGCAAGGCCTTGCCAACTTCACCGGGACCTTGGCAAACGCACAGCTCTGGAGCCCGGCTACACCCTACCTTTACACGCTCCATGCCTGGCTCTACTCCGGTGATTCTGCGTCAAGCTCGTTCGGCTTTCGGACCTTCAGCACCAGCGGTGGGCGATTTTACCTAAACGGCCAGCTCATCTACTTGCGTGGTGCTCTCGACCAGGACTTCTACCCTGACACGGTCTACACGCCTCCCTCGCTCGACTTCGTGCGACAGGAGATGATGAAGGCGAAAGCGGCGGGTCTCAATCTGCTCCGATGTCACATCAAGGTTCCTGATCCGCGCTACTTCGAGGCCGCGGACTCTGTCGGCATCCTCGTTTGGTACGAAATACCGAACTGGGACAAACTCACGCCGGACTCTGAGCGCCGCGGTCTTGAGACCCTTCAAGGCATGCTGGCTCGCGACTGGAATCACCCTTCCATCATCGCGGTGAGCCTCATCAACGAAAGCTGGGGAGCTGATCTGAAGGAAGCGCCCCAGCGCGAATGGCTGAAACAGTTCTCCGGGCAGGCCCACCGGCTTGTGCCGGGCTGGCTGGTGGATGACAACAGCGCCTGCTGCGACAATTTTCACATGGCGAGCGATATCGCTGACTTTCATGATTACGCTTCAATCCCGGACGCAGCGGGCGACTTCGACCGTTTCGTAACCGATCTCGCCAGCCGCCCCGCCTGGCTGTGGAGCCCTTACAACGATGCGCAGGTGAACGCCACCGCGCCGCTGATGCTCTCGGAATTCGGTAACTGGGGTTTGCCTCACGTGCTGAACCTGCTCCCCTGGTGGCTCGATCGCGATTTCGGCGGGCGCGAGATCACACGGCCGACTGGTTTCGCCGACCGTTACACCAAATACTACACGACGGTCTTTCCCACTGTGGCAGCTCTCGAGGACGCCACCGAAGAACACCAGTATGAGTCCCTTAAGTACGAAATTGAGTCCTTGCGCTCCCACCCTGAGATCCAGGGGTACGTCATCACC
>JASHYZ010000324.1 GCA_030042795.1 Terriglobia bacterium
CAACAGACGGCCATTTTGCAAGGCACGCTAGACATGCTCATCTTACGGACGCTTCTGTATGGACCTGCCCACGACCACTTCTTCGATCAGAATGACTGCTGCAGAACAGATTACCCAAAATGAGGGCAGAAGAAAGTTTTCAAAAGTACGAAGATTTTCGTTGACAATACGAAAATGTTCGTAGTACGTTGCTTTTCGTGATGACAAAGACGAAGCTTCCAAGACCAACTGATGCTGAGCTCGACATCCTGCGTGTGCTGTGGGCGCAGGGTCCCAGCACGGTCCGCGATGTTCACAGCGCGCTCGAAAAGGAGCGGCCCATCGGCTATACCACGGTTCTAAAACTCATGCAGATCATGGCTGAAAAAGGCTTGGTGGAGCGTGACGAGCGAGAGCGTGCGCACGTCTACAGCGCGGCGCTGGCCAAGGAGCAAACGCAAAGGCAGCTCGTGCGTCATTTAGTAGAGCGGGCGTTCGGCGGATCGGCCACCAAGCTGGTGCTTCAGGCGCTCGCTACCGAAAAGGCCTCGGCCGAAGAGATCCGGCAGATGCGCGCAATGCTTGAAGAATACGAACGGGAGCGGCAGGCATGACGTGAAGGGGTGGTAGGGCTGCCCCTTGGGTCGGCCTTGTCTGGGGTCCCCGCTCTAAAAAAACGGACCCGGCCCTACACGGCCAGGATGGCCGTGCCACGTGCTTCCAGCCCGTGAAGGCGGGGCTGAAGCTCCGTTCTATTGAGGAGTTTAGCAGGTTGTGAAAAACATTTCGGAACCGTGTCATTCCGACGCCGAGACTTGCGAGGCGGAGGAATCCCGCTCTGAAACTAAAGGAAATACGAGATTCCTCGTCGCCGGCGGCTCCTCGGAATGACACTCGGGACGGGTTTTTCAACAACTTGTTAGAAGAAATCTGCGCGGGCGGAGAAACCAATGGACATTAGTTACCTGCAGAATTTGCTGATGGAACCTCTGTTCCAGGCGCTTGGCTGGGCGCTGATCCATTTTCTATGGCAAGGAGCGCTGGTTGCGCTGGCCCTGGCAGGGTGCAAGTTGCTACTGCGAGGCTCGACGGCGCGAGTCCGTTACGCCGTAAGCTGCCTCTTCTTACTGGCGCTGCTGGCGCTGCCAGTGTTCACGTTTGTCATCTCGATGGCGCAACCGTCGCCGGATTCGGCGGGCGAGTTGTGGGTGCAGACGAGCGTGGCCACGCTACTGCCGACAGCCGACGGCACGGCGCCGGTTACGCTGAGTCCGAACTTCCAGGAAACCATAACGCCGCTGCTGCCTTGGGTGGTCGGCATTTGGATCGTTGGCGTAATGCTGCTGACCATCCGCTGGGTTGCCGCCGTCGCCTACCTGCGGCGGCTGCGGCGCGTGGTGTCGCTTCCGGTCCCTCCCGAGTGGGAGCGCGCCCTCCAAAATGTGAAGCGGCGCCTTGCCGTCTCAAGGCTCATACGCTTCTCCATAAGCCGATTGGCTCAGGCGCCTAGCGTGATCGGCTGGCTTCGTCCGGTGATTCTGATGCCGGCTGCGGCGCTGGCCAACCTGGAACCTTCCGCCTTTGAAGCGGTGCTGGCGCACGAGCTGGCTCACATTCGGCGACATGACTATCTGGTGAACCTCCTGCAATCGGTGGTGGATACTTTGTTGTTTTACCACCCTGCGGTGTGGTGGGTGTCAAAGCAGATCCGCATCGAACGCGAGAACTGCTGCGATGACCTGGCTGCTGAAGCCTGCGGCGATCGCGTGATCTACGCACGGGCTTTAATTGACCTGGAACAATCTCGAGCCCGGTACGCTGCTTTCGCTCTCGCCGCCAACGGTGGGTCCTTGCTGCATCGGATTCAGCGTCTACTGCGCGCCGGCGAAACGGACCACCGGCGGGGACCATCGTGGTTCTCTGCCGTAGCGGGCGTGGCGGTTGTGGCCCTGGTGTTGGCCGGCTTCTATTCCACTGCTCGCGCAAGGGCCGAGCAGCCAGTGGAATCCATAGTGAACGTTGAGGAATCCCCGGCGGTGCCTCAAACACCTGCGGCGCAAGCGGATGCTTCCCAGCCCCAACCGGCGCCCAGAACAACGACTGCACCTGGGCCACAGCACGCAAGCCCCGCCCCCGAAGCCCCGCCCGAGGTTGCATCCACGATTGCCAATGAGGGTGACGAATCTCCTACTCCTGCTCCAGCAGCCGCACCAGTGGGCCAATCGTCGAGCGCAAGTGGTAGCAGCGAGGCACCCACACCGCAGGCGGCTCAACCGGCCGTGGCATCATCGATCCGTTCCGGCGAGAGTTCGGATTTCATAGGCGGCATGGCGGCGGCTGGATACCGCAACCTGATCGTTGACCAGCTTATCGACCTTAAGACTCACGGGGTCACCCCCGCATTCGTTCGCAGCCTGCAGCAAGCCGGGTACTCCGACCTCAAACCGGAGCAGTTGATCAAGGTGCGGGACCACGGCGTTGACGCCCGCTTCATGCAAGGGATCAAGGCGGACGGACTAGGCGATCTTTCCTTGGACGATCTGATCGAGCTGCGCGACCATGGCGTGACGCCCGACTATATCGCCGAGATGAAAGCCGCGGGTTACAGCGGGCTCAACGAGAAGCAGTTGCTCGAAGCGCGCGATCACGGTGTGAACGGCGAATATTTGCGCGGTCTCAAATCCGGTGGCATCGACAATCTTTCGCTCAATGAAGCCGTGCGCCTGCGAGACCACGGCGTGGACGCCAAGTACATCAGCGAGATGAAGGACGCGGGCTACGGTGGGCTAAAGGCTGACGCGTTGACCCAACTGCGGGATCACGGTGTGGACGGCACGTACGTGCGCGGGATGAAGGTCGCCGGGTTCGCCAATCTCCCTACTACGGACCTCGTGCGCCTGCGCGACCACGGCGTGACGCCGGACTTTATCAACGAAATCAAGGCAGCGGGCTACAGCAGTCTCTCTGCAGAACAATACGCGACGCTACGAGACAACGGCGTGGACGGCGCTTATATCCGCAAGCTCACTC
>JASHYZ010000325.1 GCA_030042795.1 Terriglobia bacterium
CCACCTTGGGCGGCTCGCCCATAGTTTGAGCGTCATGCTCCGCAAATACGGCGAGCATCTGGTCATGAACTAATCCATTGGAAGCGAAGATCGCTTCGCCGAGAAGCTTGAAGGGACCGCCGGCAAGGTCCGTAACCCGGCCGCCGCCCTCGGTCACTATCAGGCTCCCGGCTGCCTTGTCCCACGGATTGAGCTTGAGTTCCCAAAAGCCTTCAAACCGGCCGGCCGCCACCGAGCATAAGTCGAGCGCCGCGGAGCCCGCCCTCCGCACGCCGTGGGTGAGCCTTGTGAACGTGTAATAGAGCTCGATATTCAGCTCGTGATCGCGCAAGAAAGGCGGGAAACCCGTGGCCACGAGGGACTCGCTCAAACTCGCGTGCTTGGAGACGTGAATGCGCTGCTGGTTGAGGTAAGCACCCGATCCGCGCTCGGCCGTGAAAAGCTCCTCGCGCATCGGATCGTAAACGACACCCGCCACCACCTCATTTCGATAAGCGAGGCCGATGGAGACACAGAATACGGGAAAACCGTGGGCGAAGTTGGTGGTACCGTCGAGCGGGTCGACATACCAGCAGTAGTCGGAGTCCGTCTTTTGGCCGCCGCCCTCCTCGCTCACAATGGCGTGCTTCGGAAAGCGGTTGCGCAACCGCTCGACGATAAGCGATTCGGAACGGCGGTCCGCTTCCGTTACCAAGTCTGAAGGACGCTTGTACGTAATCTCGTGCGGCCGCTTGGAAAGCTGGGCCAGCAGCGTTCCCGATTCACGGGCGATCTCAACGGCGACACTGATGTAGTTCTCCATGATTTCGGTTGCACAGCCACTCCTGGCTGTGCTGTTTTATGCCTTTCTGTCTTCTTCTGCACAGCTAAGAGTCGCTGTCCTGCCTCATATTTTTCTTCCCTGCACAGCCAGGAAGTGACTGTGCTACTGCTTGTTGCTCTCCTTCCGCCCACACGACGCCGCCTTCAAAATACTCCTTCTTCCAGATCGGCACCACTTGCTTCAGCCGGTCGATCGCGTAGCGGCAAGCTTCGAAAGCGGCCGGGCGATGCTCAGAGGTGACGGCAATCGCAACGCTGGCCTCACCTATTTGGATGCGCCCCAGGCGGTGAATCATACCGATGCGGTCAATCTTAAACTTTGACGCAGCCTCGTGGCCGATCTCCCTCATCTTGGCCAAGGCCATCGGCTCGTATGCTTCGTACTCGAGGTACAGTGTACGGCGATCGCCGGAATGGTCGCGCACGACGCCTTCGAACACCACCACGGCGCCGTCCGCGGCAGCCTTCAGTTCCTCCGCCAGGCGAGCGGCGGAAATCACGTCGCGCGTCAACAGGAAGAAGTCAGCAGGCTTGCTTCCGTTGCGTCCGCTGGCGCCATCGTGCCCTCCACTTACGGGAGGGAGAAAGGCCAGTTCGTCTCCATCCTTGAGCGGCCAAGTTGCCGGACGAAATTCCTGGTTGACAGCCACAAGCAGCGATGCACCCAACTCGCGAAGGCGCGGAAAGCGCGCCTCGTAGCGGCGACGCAGTTCACCAGCCGAGGCCTCGCCGTTCGTGACCTCGATCTGCTCTTCCTCGAAGCCGGTGATGTCGTGGCTGGCGCCAAAGAAAAGAACGCGTACCTGCATAGTTTCAGCCTTCAGCGGTCAGCGCTCAGGACTAAGTTATCCATTATCAACAACATTCCAGGGTAAATTTGCTAACTCATGTGTTTTATATAACATTCCGGGGTATTCTCATTTGTCCCATTTTTCTCAATTTCGGTCCTTTGTTTTCAACAACATTCCAGGATAGGCCCAAAAATTTTCAAAAATTTTGTGAGAGCGAGGTAGACGCCCAATGCTCGCGCATTCCCGAGATGACCCCACTCCGCTTGTCGCTCCCATGAATTCACGGCGCCCCTGGCTCGCGCAAGCCAGGGGCCAACAACCCAAACACTCAGGCTGGCCAGGTTCTTGCCACGCGCCACCAGCCGCTCGTCACTTGCCACGGACCGCTGCCCTTCAGTCTTGTACTTCAATGCGCTTCATGGGCGCCGAGTGATCTTCCTCGCGCAACCACTCGATGGCGTCATCCAGGCAGACGCGCATAGCCTCCAGCACTTCGATGCCGGCGTTCTTGAGGTGCCGTGCGGAACGTGAGGCCCGCTTTCGCCGGCGTTGCAGCAGCGGCATAATCTCCCGTAAGAACCACACCGCCAGCGGAGGAATCTCGGCCCGCTCACGCCGGGCGCCGTTTGCTTGATTCTGTTTTTTTCTGGGCATGTTCCCTCCCCAGGACTACGATAAGCTCGCCGTCCTTAATGCGAGCGTTCAAAGGCTCGAATTGGACCATGCGCTGCGGCAGCGAGACGTGCCGCTTCAGCGCGCCGATGCGAATAATCAGCTCGTCCAGGTGCTTGTGCAGGTTGATATCTTTGCCGGTGACGAAGGGCAGGCGAAGCCTGAGTTGATAATTGCCATCCACTTTGCGGAACCGGTAGGGGGCCTCGTCATAGAAGCACTGCGCGGGATCGCGTCCTGCGAACAGGGTCTTGGCCAGCGCCCGTAGACGGTCAGCGCCCAGCACCTCATCCTGAAATAGCGGAACCTTCCAGACCTCGACCGGGGCGAAGAATTCCTCGATAGCCTGAATCCAACGCTCTTGGGTCTCTCGCCAGGTGGTAAAGAAGCTGTCCGTGAGGCCAGACGGCAAGATGCGGTTTACAATCACGGCGTCCACGGTGAGGCCGTAGAGGCAGAAGAAGGTGAAGGCGCGCTGCGTCTCTTTCAAAACCATCTTTTCAGGATTGGTTACCAGGCGAACGGTGGTCACCTTTGGGTCAGCTAGCAGCTTGTCAATCCCTTCCAGCTTGCGATGCAA
>JASHYZ010000326.1 GCA_030042795.1 Terriglobia bacterium
AAGCACCACGTCAGGCCGCTCGGAATGCATGATCCGCGCGAGGACATGTGTCATGTTACGCTCGCAATGCGCCGCGCTGCCGCTAAGCACAAAATCTGGCCGTGGGATGTGAAGGTCCTGCAGGAAGCAGTCAGCCATTTCGCGGCTGGAATGCTGCCCGGTGTGCACCAGGATGGGGAGAATCCCGCGACGCTCCCGCATGCGCGACAGCAGTGGCGCCATCTTAACAAAGTTGGGCCGCGCGCCCACGACGTTCAATACCTTCATGACTGTCCTCGACAAGGTAAAGACGGTACTTTTAAGGCCCGCTCGGACTCGCGGTAGCGCCTCCGCCCCCGCCGTGCCCGCCCGCCAGCGCGCCGGCGGCGCCCGCTGCAGCTCCACCGCCCAGGAGCAGCAACCACAGGGTGGTGTTGCTCGCATGCGGCGCTGCAGCAGTAGCCGGCGGTGCCTGGCCAGCGCTCTGGCTGGGCGCTGGCGCGCCTTCTTCCTGCCGAGCGACCGGCACAACAGCGGGGCAAGCTGCGCTCTGCCCTTGTGGCAGCGACCGATGTGCACCAGTTGCGATCTCCACTAGAGAAACACTTCCGTGACTTACGGTGACGGTTGCACTGGCACTGGCGCCGGGCGCCAGGGTCACGGAGTAAGCGGCGCCGGAGAGCCCCGATGGTTCAATTCGGCAACCGGAGGTTTCGACCGCCAGGTAGGAGGAACCCTGCACCGTAGCCATGACCATGCCCTGGCCGAGCTTTGCTACCAGACGATTCGGGGTACCGTTGAGGGTCACCCTCGTATCCTCGGCGACCTCAAGTTGGCTGGTCGCTGAAAACTTGAGGAGCGCTCCGCCGGCCTTGGGCGTCGTTAGAGTGTCACCGGATACGACGGTCCCGCCGCTGGGTACCGGGATTCCGCCCAGCGAAGCGAGCGACGACCTCACAATTTGGCCGAGCGCCGGTTTTGGGTTCTGCCCGTCGCCAACGGCACTCAAAAACAACGAGCAGGCGAGCGAGGCCAGCCAGGGCCTGTGAGTTGACAAGAGCATCTTTATCCTCCGGAGAGCTCGTTAGGATGAGCCGAAGAAATGTTACTGGCTGTTACTGCGCGCTCCTAAAGTGCAGCGCTTTTCGAGTCTGCGAGAAAATCCGCAGCTTTCTGCTTTCAGAATGCAGCGTCTCCACGAGCCCTGCGTAAGTATCCATGAGCGCAGATCGATCAAAATGCGCGCATACCCAGCGCGCCCCCGCCTCGCCCAGCGCGCGTGAGCGTAATGGGTCCGCCATCAGCCGCCGGACGCCTTGGGCCAAGGCGGAGCCGTCAGCGGGCCGCACCGCGATGCCGCAGCCGGCTTCGGTTACCAGCGCGGCCGCTTCGCCGCCCACGGAGCAAAGGGTGGGCTTGCCGGCCGCCATGTATTCGTAAAGCTTCGAGGGGATCGTGATTTGGAAGAGCGGATCGTCGCGCAAGATCACCAGCAGCGCGTCACACGCGGCGAGCAGACCCGGCACGCGGCGCCGCGGTACGCCGTGCAGAAACCGCACGTTAGTGAGCCCGGCCGCGCGCACTACCGCTTGCAGCCTCGGCTTCTCGACACCTTCCCCGATCAGCAGGAAGGCCACAGGCTCGTCGGCGAGAACGCGAGCGGCCTCCAGCACCGTGTCGAGCCCCTGGGCGAGACCGAGATTGCCAACGTAGCCCACCACAAACCGGCCACGCAGTGGGCCCGCTTTTCTGATTCGCTCTTCCGCCCGCGCTGGGCCGAATCGCCGCGTATCGACGCCGTTGTGAATCACAACAACGCGTTCTGCCGGAACGCCAAGCTCCACCAGATAGCGCCTGAAGCCTTCGCTGATCACCACCACTCGTTCGGAACAGCGATACAAGAGTTTTTCCAGCCTGCGCAGAAGGCGGATCGCCAGCCCCTCGTTCATCACCCCGACGGCGCGAGCCGAGTCCGGCCAGATATCTTGCAGATCGAAAACCAGCGGGGAACAATGCCGCCAATGAATCAGCAAAGCCGCGAAGCCCGTGGGCAAAGGAGAGACGGCCACGATGGCATCGGGACGGGCGCGCTTAATTCCTGCCCAAGCGGCCGACAGCATGAAGGTGGCGTAGTTCAGCAGTCGCTTCAAAGCCGTGCTGTCGGCGGAGCGGTACACCGGGACGCGAATCACCTGATAGGCTTCCGGAGCACTCTCTGAGTCGGGTACGTTTTGGCAGAAGAGACGGCCGACGCTGCTTGGGTGATTGGGCCTGCCGGTAATCACCGTCACTTCGTGACCGCGCTCTGCCAGCGCCTCCGCCAAGTCTTCGGCCCGCCGGCCGGTAGCCGTGGTTTCCGGAGGGAAGCACTGTGCAACGATTGTGATTCGCATGAAAGCAGTGGTTAGTGATGAGTGGTCAGGGGTTAGATTAGTGACTGGTGGTTAGTGGCCAGCGGGCATCAGTGAAAGATACACTTGTCATGCACGCACGGCCAGGATGGCCGTGCCACGTGGCACGGGCTTCCAGCCCGTGCTGGAGTTTGCACATTTTCTAGGGGGGGCAAAAGGCACAGGCAAGAATGACTGGGCTACAGGTGGCACAGCCACTCCTGGCTGCGCGCTGACGGAGAATTGAGTGGTTGCATCGCAGAATGTAGAAACTCGAGGGATAGCTGGATGTACT
>JASHYZ010000327.1 GCA_030042795.1 Terriglobia bacterium
GCCTCTCCCACGCTGCGTCGAAATCGACGCCGGGGACGGCCGGAAGGATATCAAAGCCTTTCGGCTCGCGTCCAAATCGAAAGAAACTCTTGTGGTCGGTGAAATCTTCCGGGCGGATGCCTTGAAGGGATGCGCCGAAATTGGCAAGGGCAGCATAGGTCGCCTGCGCGTTTTCAGGGTCGGCTTTTATGAAAAGGTCTATGTCGTTCGTGAAGCGCGGTTGCGAGTGATAGATCACCGCGAAGCCGCCCACAACGAGGTATTTAACGCCATGGGCATGGAAGGCGGACAAAAGGTCTTTGTAGTCTTGGTACATCAGGCTCGATCCCCCACCCCTTGAGCGCATAGGCGGTCTCGATCAATTCTTCAACCGCGTCCAGCCGCTCATGCGCGGGCCGGCTTTGCCAGTAGCGGTACTCGTCCACCTTCATTTCCTTATGGCTGGTATATTTGCGGATGGTCTTGTCCACGCGTCATTTGTACCACGTGAGAGCCTTAACTACAAGCCACAGGTCTGGCCCAAACGAATCTCGTCATGCTGGTCGGTGCCGACGAACCGGTGGCGAAGGATGTCCAGCGAGGAGCGCAAGCGGCCTTGAGAGTTGGTCAAGAAAAAGAGAAAAGCCCCGCGAGAGCTGATCTGTGCGCCAGCCATCCTCACGCGTGACTGTCCGCCAGATTGTGAATTCGCCGGACGTGGATTAGCTTTTCGCGCTTACGAGTTTGGGCGATATCGTATGAGGCCTGCAGGCGCATGAGCGTATCCATCTTTACGCCAAAGGCCTTTTCAATTCGTAGTGCCATATCCCCGGAAAGGTCAGCCCTGCCATTAAGCAGGCTCGAGAGCGTGGGCCGGGCGACCTGAAGCGCTGCCGCTGCTGCGGTTATTGAGAGGCCTGCAGGCTCAATAATCTCTGTCCGAATAAAATCGCCGGGGTGGGGCGGGTTCTTCATCGGCACGGCATTGATTCTTCTTTCTTAGTGGTAGTCTTCCAGGTTCAAATCGCAAATCTCATGCTCGGCGGTGTTGATGCGAAACGTCAGACGTCGGTTCCGCGTGACCTTGCCCTTTCTGCGCTGCTTATCGGTTTGGCCACTGGGGGCGGCGTACGCTCCGGCGCAAGGCGGGTGGCTTGAGTGAAGCCTGGGGCAGGCGGTCGGCCTCTTGGGGCTCGACGTCGGGCACCTTCGCAAGAACCTGTTCAAAGCGCGCGCGGTTTCCCCGTTGCGCTCGTTCGCGAAGGTATTCGAGAGGCTTCAGCCATGCCATCGGGAACTCCTTTAGCTACTCTGTGGGGCGCCTTTGGGGCCTCGGCGGACGCGGCATTTCGATGAACTCATATGTCCCCGGGTTCGCCCCGTCGACTTTAGCTGCTATTGCCATCCCGTAGTTAAGCACGATAGGCCAGATATTGGACCCGAGAACCACGAGGGCCAGTTTTCGGCCGGCCAGCTTTTGCTGATACCTGATGTTCTGATCCGCCGTAACGAGTACATCGAAACCTGCTGCCTCTGCAGCCTTGATAAGCTCACCATTCTCAAGCTGGGGAGGCCAATTCATTTGGCTGAGCGTGCGGACTTCGTGCCCGGCCAGAAAGCGGCGTAGACCAACCGGGATGTTCTTATCAAAGAGAATGAGCAAAGCGATGACTCTTGGCGTAAGCCAGTATCGCCTCAACAAGGTCCTGCGGCACTTCGAACTGTTGCGAGATTTCGGCCACGCTCACGTCATAGTCGAAATTATCGACAATCGCCTCAACCGGCATCCGCGTGCCCCGCAGCACGGGCGCGCCGCTTTGTATCTGCGAATTGATTTCGACTAAGGGGCATTGTGACCAGTCGATCTTCTCTTCCGCCGACATGGGGGCTCTCCAAAGCTAATCATTTCACACTGCAATCCAAAACACTAGAAGCTTCAATTCGATTCGTGCTTCCTCATGCAGTGCCTTAGCGAACGCGGAACGATGGAAGCTCAGCACGCTCGCTTCAGCTCTGTTTCGCCAACTGGCCGTGGCGCAGTCCGAACAGGTCGTCCACGCGTTGCTGCTCGCGCCGCGCCTCTTCCTGGCGATAGAGTTCCAGCTTCATCTCGCGCAGGTTTTCGATGATCTTGCGCTTGCGTTGAGCCTCGCGAAACGCCTGTTCCTGCGCTGCCCGCTGTTCTTCGAGCTTTACAAGTTGCTGCCGAAGGCCCTTCTTTTGCTGCTCAAGCGCTGCCTTGCGAGCGAGCTCGAAATGAAGCTCGCCGGCCGTCATGCCGGCTTTGAGGCGCTCCTCGAGGCCGCTCGAGACGCGTAGCTTTTCCTGATCGAGCTTCTCAATCAGTTGGTTCACCTGGTTGAGATACCCGATGATCATCGCCAGACGGAGGCGTTCACGCTCTTCCAGGCTCTGGCGTAGGCGAAAGACGGGTTGTAGGGGGAAGTGGAAGGACATAGATCATCGGGTGATCGGGTGATTGGGCGATTGACTCAATGAATCAATGACATTGCTGCTTCTCGTCACTCATCACTTGTCCCTCGTCACTGCTCTTTCTGGCTCCTGGCTCCTGACTCTTGAATTCTTGTCACTTGTCCCTCGCCACTTGCCACTGTTTTTCTCATCCCGGAAGTGCGACCAAGGCCTCGAGCGCTTTATTCAACGGCGTGATGTCTTCAACGTCCTGCTGCAGATAGGCATTGATCGCGGGCAGAGCGGCCACGGCTTGGTCCAGTACGGGATCGAGTCCCTTCTGATAGGCACCCACGCGGATCAGGTCCTCAGCGGCGGCGTAGGCGGCCATCAGCCTGCGCAACTGGCGCGCCTTCTTGAGAGGGTCCTTCGGGCATACGGTCGACATCAGACGGCTCAGGCTGTCCAGAACCGAGATTGCCGGATAGTGATTGCGCGCCGCCAATTTGCGGTCCAGGATGATGTGCCCGTCCAGGAGAGAGCGGACAGAGTCTACGATGGGATCCTGCTGATCGTCGCCTTCCATCAACACACTGTAAAACGCGGTGATGCTGCCTTTGCCGAAGTGCCCGGCCCGCTCCACCAAGCGCGCCAGCAGGGTGAACACGGAAGGCGTATAGCCTTTTGCCGTGGGAGGCTCACCTGCGGCCAGGCCGATTTCGCGCTGGGCCATGGCGACGCGGGTGAGGGAGTCCATAATCAGCAGCACGCTCTTGCCGCGCGAGCTGAAGTACTCGGCCACCGCGGTTGCCGCGAGTGCGCCACGAATGCGCAACACCGGGGACTGATCGGAGGTGGATACCACTACCACCGAGCGCTTACGCCCTTCCACCCCAAGGTCTTTTTCCAGAAACTCGCCCACTTCGCGGCCGCGCTCACCCACCAGTGAAAGCACCGTGATATCGGCCGCGCTGCCACGCGCCATCATGCCGATCAGCGTGCTTTTACCCACGCCGCTGCCGCCGAAGATTCCAATTCGCTGGCCGCGCCCGCACGTCATGAAGCCGTCGATGGCGCGGATGCCGCATCCCAGCGGCTCCTGAATAAGAGTTCGCTCGAGGGCTTGCGGCGCGCTGGCGTGCAACGGCCAGGCCTCGCGAGGTTGGCAAACGGTACCGTTGTCAATCGGCTTGCCGGTGGCGTCGATCACGCGGCCCAGTAGTTCCGCTCCCACTCTTAGCATGGGGTACTCGCCTGAAGCGACAATCTGGTCGCCGAAACGAATGCCATCAGGCCGGCCGAGCGGCATGGAGAGCACCGTGGAGTTTCGAAATCCGACGACCTCAGCAGGATAGGAATGTCCGTCGCGGTCGATGATTTCGCACTGCTCGCCGACGGAGCAGGCCGGACCCTGGGACTCCACGATTTGTCCAACGGCCTTGGTGATCTGGCCGGACCAGCGATGCGGTGAGCAGGTCTCAAGCCGGCGAAAGTAGGGCGCGAGTAAGGAGGGCATACCTTAGGACAGTGTAAGAATTCGGCTCTCGAAGTGTCCTAACAAGGGACGAAGAGCACGCAAATGGCCTTTTAATGGGCGGATTCAGTAACCTGCGGAGATTCCAGGGGTTTGCGGCGGGCGTGGCGAATCGTCAGAATCTCAACCCGTTCATCGCGTACCCGGTAAATGATTCTGTAGACGTGGCGTCCCGATCCATAGAGGAGGTGCCGCACGCGCTTGGCACGCAACTTCGGTTCCGGGACCAAGGCGCATCGTTCGGGGAGCTCGGCAAGGCTGTCCACGGCATCCCAGAGGCCATCGTAAGTCTCTGGCGTCATCTGCTCGGCGAGCTGTTCCAATGCCTGCCTAGCGCGAGCTCGAAGCTCGATGTGGTATGCCAAATCGCCTCTCGCGAATCTCAGCAAAAACTTCCGCCGCTGGCCGGCCCTCACCCTTTTCTTTCAAGGCTTCTTCCACCTCCAGTACTGTCTCCACCTGCTCTTTCCAATCCTGAAAGGCTTCAGCGTCAAAGACAACGAAGCGGGCTTTACCCTCCACCGTCAGAACCATCGGCTTCCGGCTTCGCTTCAGTCGTTTTGCGAATTTCAGAGTGTCGCGCTTGAATGCAGTTAAGGGCTGAATATCGTCAGCCACGTTGACGTCTATCATTGGTAAACCTCCCATTAGAGCATCTCCAAAGCATCTTTTAAAATGCTAGCATAAGATACTTGAAGAAGCACAGCAGGAATCGGGCTAGGATGCCGGGCGCAAGGCCAGCAAATCCAGCAGCCCGCGCTCAACTTCGCGGAATTGAGTATCGAGGGAAATCTGAGTGCTGCCAACATCGGTTTCCATGATGCAGCGGCCGTTGGGCAGCGTAGGGTCTCCGACCACTTCCGGCTGAGGCTGCACGCCCTTCAGCGCGGCTACAATTTGCCGCCACTTGAAGACGTCATTTTCTGAGACGCGCAGCTTCACGCTACTGGTGGTCGCCACTTTCTCCAGGGCCACCCGGACGATGCCCGTGAGAAACAGAGGGTCAATCTGCGCTTCCCGGTGCAGGATTTTGCGGGCGATGGCCAAAGCGAGCTGCACCACTTCGCTTTCCGCGCGTTCAAAGTACGACTTACGCTCGCGGCCGAACTCCTCGAGGGCCTCGGTTATCCTTTTGCGCTCACTGGCCACGGCGGCGGCGTGCTCCGTCCGCAGTCTGTTTTCGCACTCGCGCGAGCCTTGCTCCCAAGCCTGCTTCTTTTGGGTCTCAAGCTGGGCCTGAAGCCGGACTTGCAACTGAGCTTGCAATTCTTCTTCGGTGTACGTGGACTGCGGCTTTTCGGGCTGCTGCGAATTCCCCCAGACCCGTTGGGCCGGCGTACCGCCCTTGCCCTTGGCGTCATTGCTTCCCGCGGCCGGGACTGAGGGTTGAGATGCCGGCACGGAGGGGTACACAAAGGGCTTGGTTTCGGATGCCGATGCGGCTGCGGCTCCGCCCGTCTGGAAGCTAGACATAATCGTCGCCCTCGTTCTTCAGGTAAATCTTGCCTTCGGTTTCCAGCTTGCGAGCCGTCTGGACGACTTCCTGCTGGGCGTGAGCCACCTCGCGGGAGCGCACCTGGCCCAGCACTTCAATGTCTTCGTTCAGCATTTCGGCTGCACGGGATGACATCACTTTCAGGAAGTGGTTCTTCAGATCAGCCGAAGCGCCCTTGAGGGCCAAAGCCAGCGTTTTCTTGTCGACCTGGGCCACCACCTCACGAATTGAAGCTTCGGGCACCACCGCGAAGTCATCGAAGGTGAACATCTGATTTCGAATGGCGACCGCGAGATCAGCATTCCCTTGCTCGATAGCCTGGAGAATGCTCTTCGTGATGGGCGCCTCGATGCGGTTGAGCAGGTCGGCGACAGCTTCCACGCCTCCGCAGGCCAGACGGTCTTGCCTGCCAAGGTTCTGAATCTTCTTGTTCAGCACATTTACGATCTTCTGAACCACCTCTGGGGAGAATGGCCGGAGCTTGGCAAGACGCTCCACAACCTGACCCGTGAGGGTTTCGGGCAGCATCCGCAATAATGTCGAGGCCGTCCGGGCTCCGAGGTGGGCCAGCAGCAGGGCGATGGTCTGCGGACTTTCGCCTTCGATAAGCTTGGCGAGTTGCTGCGGGTCAGCGCGTTGCACCAGTTCCAGGTCCTTGAAAGAGATCGCCTCGGTGCGCATGACTTGCTGGAGGAGATCCTTTGCAGTGGCTTCTCCGAAGGCGCCAACGAGCAGCTTGTGCGCATAGTCTGCGCCTCCCTTACCCACGTATTCGTGAGCCAGGGTGAGCTTGTTGAACTCGTCCAGAACCTGATTGCCGAGCTCCGGGGAAACAATCTCGAGGCGCGCGATCGCGCGAGTCAGCTCCTCGACTTCTTCCTGGGGCAAGTGACGGTAGACGCTGGCAGCGGCCTTGTCGCCGAGCATCACCATCAACATTGCAGCCTTTTGGAGGCCGTTGATTTTTTCCGGGGGGCGGGCTGCCATCTCGGGTTACCTTTGCGATTAGCGCTGTCTCAGCCAGTCCTGCACCAGACGGCTGGTCTGAACAGGTTCGTTTATGACTCTTTGGCTCAACGTCTCTTGTAAGACCGTCATCGGATTAGGCGCCTCCGGCAACGCGGCTTCAACGGGCGCTGACGCTTGCAGCGCGGCGGCTGCCACGCTGGCCTCCGGCAAGGCGGGCGCGCCGGTGAAACTGGCGGTCAGTTGTTTCTTGAGAGGCCTCAAAATCAGCAAGTACATGAGCATGAATACGATCCCGTAACCCACGTAGCGCAATACCGGCATCCATTGATTGATCAAGTTCGGGATACGCTGCGACAGCGTTGGGGGAGCCGGGTTGTCCGAAGCATTGGTATTGAACGACATGTTCACAACGGCCAGTTGATCGCCCCGCGCTGGGTTAATTCCGATGGCGGCTGCGGCCAACTCTTGAATCTGCTTCATCTCATCCGGAGTACGCTTGCGCTGCGTCTCGACCTTTTTGTTGTTCTGCGTGGTGGTATCGATGACGTCGTCCACGATAACTGCCGCTGAGATGCGGCGAATCCCGCCCGGAGGCAGCACGGTGTGCCGCACCGTCTTTCCCACTCCAAACGTTTTGTTCTCGTTGCGGATTCCGTCAATTTTGGTATCGGCCACAGGGGTCTTGGGAGGCTGCTGGCCCTGAGCTTGAGGCACATTGCTGGTGGAACCCGGAACACCCTGTGTGCTGGCGGCGAAGGCCGCGTCATCCGCGGTCATCTGCGAGGTCAAAACCACGGAGTCATTGGTGTCGTACGTTTCCTGCGTACTCTCGTTTGACCCGTTTTCGTATTCGACGGTGACGTTGGCCCTGACCTGACCGGGACCCGCCAGCGGGCCGAGTGTATCTACAATCTTTTGGGAGAGCGCCGCTTCCATCTCCTGAGCTTCCTCAGGGTGCGTGCCGCTGTGAGAGAGTAAGGGGACGTGGCCGTCTGCGTCCATCACCCGGACGTCTTCCGGCTTCATGTTATCGACGGCGCTCGATACCAGGAAGGTGATGGCGCTCAGGTCGTCGTCGGACAGCCGCGCGCCAGGATGAAGTTTCACCATCACGGCGGCCTTCGCATCCCGCTGCTGCTCGGTGAAGAGTGAGTCATGCGCCATGGCCAAGTGAACCCGAACGGCTTCGATGCCGCTCATAGACTCAATCGTCTTCTCCAGCTCGCCTTCAAGAGCCCGCTGGTAATTCACTTGTTCTACAAAGTCGCTGCCCGCCCAGTTGGGTTTGTCGAAGATTTCAAAGCCAAGATGACCGCTGCGAGGCAGCCCTTCGGCGGCAAGATCGAGCCGGGCACGGGCGGCCTTGCCCGCCGGCACACTGAGGCTGGTGCCGTCACTGGAAAGTTGAGCCGTAATGCCGCGTGCGGCCAGATGCTGGACGAGGTTAGCTCCCTCATCTGGTGAAAGATTCGTGTAGAGAGTTTGGTACTCGCCGCTGCCCATGAGCGAGACGAAGGCATACAGTGCGACGGCGGCAAAGGCCGCGCTGGAGCCGAGAATCACCCGCTGGCGGCGTGTCAGGCCTTTGAAAAAGGACATGATCTGCCGGGTGACTTGGTTGGTGTCGAGCGCCATTCACTATGCCTTAAAACTGAATCTGGGAAACCTGCTGATAGGCCTGTACAATCTTGTTTCGAACCTGCATCACGAGCTGAAAAGAGAGGTCTGCTTTTTCAACCGCTGCCATGGCAGAGT
>JASHYZ010000032.1 GCA_030042795.1 Terriglobia bacterium
GGCATGATGATCGGCTGGCTTCCGATCACAGGTATCCCCCTGCCGCTAATGAGCCAGGGTGGTTCGTCAGTCTTCGCAACGTTTGTGGGATTGGGCTTGGCGATGAGCGTGAAAAGGCGCCGCTTCGTGAATTAGGCCGGGGGCAACAATAATCCGCGGTGGGATAAGAGACCGACTTTGGCCTGCGTTTCTGGCGGCGAAATAAGGAAGGAGTCGAAAGTCCAAGATCGAGGGGTAATATAGTGGTGACCAGACTGTACAGGGCGTGGCTGCGTTATGGGACGCCGGGTGTTTTGAGATTCGACGAGAGCAGGCTGGGCTTTGTCCCCACCCTGAGAGATCTGAGTTGGCAAGCATGAGAGTTTGTTGTCCCGGCACGGTTTGCCGGGTTCTTGAGCAGGACCGGTAAGGTCAAGTCCGGATGGCCGTTCGCGCGGCCGTCAAAATGACCCGAGATCGAATGATGGGCTCGGCTCGTCGTGGCGCGAAGGCGCCGGATGGCCGCCCGCAGGGAACGCGAGCGCGTGGTCCCCTCTAGGCTGGACGTAGTGGCGTCAATGGTCCAGCCAAGCTGTTCTGGCAAGGGTTGACCGGCTCGCCGTTCCTGCCAAAAGGAGATTTCCATGCCAAAGGAGTTGTTCATTTCCTCGTCGCCGCACGAGACGAAGGTGGCTGTGTTGGAAGACGATGCCCTAGTGGAAGTGTTCTTTCAGCGTGACACTGACGTGGGGCTGGTGGGAGGCATTTACAAGGGCCGGGTCAGCAGAGTGCTACCGGGAATGCAGTCGGCGTTTGTTGATATCGGACTCGAACGGGACGCTTTCCTGTATGTCTCCGATTTCTTCGAAGATTCCGACGAGTATGATCGGGTGACGGCAGAGGTTGAAACCCGCGTAGGCAAGTTTGCTGGCGCCGACCCGCGCCCGCTTGCGGAGACAGAGTCTCCAGCGGCAACGCCACCAGACAACACGGTTGCGTCAAGCCAGCCCGAGCTGGCCTCATCTGAGTTTCCACCGCCCTCAGCAGCGGCCGGGACTGCGGCTACCGATGAAATCGCGGCTGCTCCGCGCCTCGCCGAGCCTGTCCCAGGAACCACAGCCGCCCCTGTGGAAGGCCAATCCCAACAGACTCGGCGTCCTTGGCACGAAACCCGCGGCCGGGGCCGGCGGCGGCGCGGCAGGGGACTTGAGGGCAGGCAGGTATTCCGCGAAAGCCACGCGGCGCAAGTTACTCCGGCCGCCGCCTCGACTTTTGAGGTTCTTCCCGGCGAATCGCTCGCCAAGCACGCTCAAGCTCCCGCTCCGCCTTCGTCAGCAGCCTTACCGACGGATGAGACGGTAATGGAAACCGCTGCCAGCGGACAAGAGATCCCGGCCGCTGTGCCCTTCGGGATTCTACAGGACGCAGTGGCCGAAGCCCAAGCAATGCCCGTTTTGGGTGCTGTTCCGGTGCTGGAAAGTCCGAGTCCTGCGCCTAACACCCCAGCCGCCGCAAAACATTCGGAGGCTCCAGAAGCAGAGCCTGCGCCCGCCGCGGAAACGGCCGAAGTGGCCGGGATATCCAGCGAATCCACAGAGGAAAGAGTCGAGGAAGAGTTGCTGGCAGGTAACCTGCGGGTGACCCCCGTTTCCGTAGAACCGGATGCGCCGTCTCGCTACGGGAGTCAAGTTGTGGCTAGCGTTGCGTCGCAAACTCTGTCCGAGCCCAGTAGTGATTTTCAGGTGAGCGACACAGCCGAACCTTCAGATGAAGTGGAGACCGCTGCAAGCGAAGCAGATCCTTCGGCGGAGGTGGCCGTTGAGGACGTGGAGCCCGAGAGCGACGAGGCGGAAGAAGTAGCTCATCCGGGCGAAGCGGCAGCGGCCGGGTTCAATGCCGTCACAGCACCGGCTGCTGAAGCTTCCGGCGAGGAAACCCCCGGTGAGGGAGGCGAACGGTCGTATACGCTGCGTGAGCAGAGTCGCCGCCCGCGCTTCGCGTCACGGCGAGGAAGGCGGGGACGCGGACGCTTCAACAGGGGCCCCAGGCCCGAAGGCGGGCGAAGGCCGGAGCCACGGGGCAGCAATGAGCAGGCTGTCCAAATCAACGAGGTGCTTAAAGAAGGGCAAGAGATTCTGGTGCAGATCGCCAAGGAGCCACTGGGCACGAAGGGAGCGCGCATTACCTCGCACGTTGCCCTGCCGGGGCGCTACTTGGTTTACATGCCGACCATCCACCACATCGGAGTCTCGCGCAAAATCGGGTCAGAAGAGGAACGGCTGCGCCTGCGCAACACCATCCTGGAGCACCGCGGATCGCTCATGGGCGGCATCATCGTTCGCACTGCCGCCGCAGGCCGCTCGGAGGAGGAATTGAAAGCCGACGTCGATTTCCTCGCCAGGCTGTGGAATGAGATCCGCACCCGCTCCGAGCAAAGCAAGGCTCCCGCTCTGATCCACCGCGACCTCACCCTGGTGGAACGCATCCTGCGCGACATTCTATCGCCGGATTTCAAGTGTGTGCGGCTGGACAATGAAATCGAATACCAGAACGTCCTGGATTTCGTGCATCGTTTCCAACCCTCGTTGGTAGGGCATGTTAAGCTCTACACCAAAGAGACGCCGATGTTCGAGGAGTTCGGCATTCAGGGTGAGATCGACAAGGCGTTAAAGCCGAAGGTTTGGCTGAAGTCGGGCGGATACATTGTCATCAATCAAACCGAAGCGCTGGTGGCGATCGACGTCAACACCGGGAAGTACGTGGGCAAGACCAATCGCCTGGAAGACACCATCGTCAAAACGAATATTGACGCGGTAAAGGAGATTGTGCGGCAGGTCCGGCTGCGCGACCTGGGCGGAATCATCGTGATCGATTTCATTGACATGGATGACCGCCGCAACCGCATGAAGGTGGTGCAGGCGCTCGAGGAGGCGCTGCGCAGCGATCGCGCCCCCACGAAGATTCTGTCGTTTAACGAGTTCGGCTTGGTGGCGCTCACCCG
>JASHYZ010000328.1 GCA_030042795.1 Terriglobia bacterium
ACTGAGTTCCACGACGCTGGGTGCGATCCGGCTGATTGCCTGTTTTTCCCAGGGTGCTGAAACCCTCCGAATAGTCTCGAGGCGGCAAAGCATCCCGTCCATGTCGTTCACCTGCTTGCGCGCGCTATCGAGAAGGGTAGCGTCGTATTGCCAGAAGTTGTCAAATGGTTCGTGGTCGAGGCCGTCCAGTTTGTCGGCGATGTCTCTAACCTGGATAGCATCGGTTTTCATTTGCACGAGCAGCCCGGACGCTTCCTTCGGGAAGTTCCAGGTGTATGACGCAGCGGTGGGTGGCCCCGTCGGGCAAAGCTTTGCCGAAGTTGCGAACAACGCGGTTGAGGATAGGCCGATCACAATCGCTATTAAGCCTAAGTTCCAATATTTCAATTTCATGGATGAATTCCCTTTCTGGACACAGGTACGCTCACAGTGAGACTCCCTGTAATCCACACACACAGCAACACTTACACTACCTTTGATGGTTCACTCCACGGCGCGCGTTGCCAGGTCGAGTCGTCTCAAGCCAGTAGTGTCTCGGTTTGACGTAAGGCCTTGAAATGGACGGCCACAAGGGCCGCCCCTACCTCAAATTGACCCACTACCTGGTCACCTACGCACTTGCGCGTACAGCTTTAGTTGCGTACTCTCTAGGATTCGAAACTCTTACCGGAGGGTAGTGCAATACATGAGCCACCGATTTCGAATGTGCAAATTGCTCTTCACAGTGCTGGCACTGTTTGGATCATCGCTTGTTACGACCCGTCTCGACGCCGTCAAGAAGCCCAAGGAAGCCGCGAAGGAAGCGGCCTCCGCTGAACCTGCTTCGATTGCGAAGCCGGAGGTTCCCGATCTCGAGTTCATTACCCGGCTGCGGGAGGAAGAATTCAGCCACGGTCAGGTGATGGACATCATAAGCCATCTCACGGACGATATCGGTCCCAGGCTGACGGGTTCACCCAACATGAAGAAGGCGAACGAGTGGACCCGCGGCCAGCTCAGTGAATGGGGTCTCACCAACGCTCACCTCGAGTCGTGGGGCACCTTCGGCCGTGGATGGGCCTATCAGCTTTGCGAAGTCCGTATGATTTCGCCCGACTACATGCAATTCCTCGCTCTCCCTGAAGCCTGGACACCGGGAACGAACGGCCCCATTCGCGGCGACGTGGTGCAGGTGATCGCCAGTAGCACCGCCGATCTCGACAATTATCGCGGCAAACTCGCCGGAAAGGTCGTGCTCTTCGGCGAAGCGCGGACTCCGGAACCCATCGAGAAAGCTCTATTCCGTCGTGAGGACGACGCGAGCCTCGCCCGAATTGCGGAGTTCGAAGTTCCCGGGCAAGCAGGGCCTGCCGCCGCGCGCCGGGCGGAGTTTGCGGAACGCTTTCGAATGCAGCAGGCCCTGCCCAAATTTTTTGCCGACGAGCACGTGGCCGCCGTACTGGACATTACCCGGCAGCCGGGTCAGGACGGCACAATCTTCGTGCAGTCCGGCGGGAGCTACGAAGAGGGCAAGACTATGACCGTCCCCAGGGTCACTCTTTCGGTGGAGCACTTCGGCCGCGTGGCGCGGCTTCTGGCCAAGAAAGTGCCTGTTGAAGTTGAAGTGAATGTAGAGGCGCAATTCTACGACGACGATGACAAGGCTTACGACACCATCGCCGAGATCCCAGGCAAGGATCCGGCGCTTAAGGATCAGTTAGTGATGCTCGGCGGCCACCTGGATTCCTGGCACGCTAGCGAAGGGGCTACGGACAACGGCGCCGGCGTGGCCGTGGCCATGGAAGCTGTGCGTCTGCTGACAAAACTTGGCGCCGAGCCGCGGCGAACCATCCGCATTGCGCTGTGGTCCGGGGAAGAAGAAGGACTGCTAGGGTCGCGCGGATACGTCAAGAACCACTTTGGGTCGCGGCCGGAGTCCACCAACCCGCAAGACCGGAATCTACCCTCGTTCCTGCGTCCGCCTGCCGGCCCGCTGCAGTTGAAGCCGGAACAGAAGCTGGTGTCTATCTACTTCAATCTAGACAACGGCACGGGCAAGATTCGGGGTGTCTATTTGCAGGGAAACGCAGCCGTGGAGCCCATCTTTGAAAAATGGATGGAGCCGTTCAAAGACCTCGGGATGACAACGTTGACCATGCGGAATACCGGAGGCACGGATCATCTTTCGTTTGACGCCGTCGGAATTCCGGGATTCCAGTTCATCCAGGACCCGATGGATTACGAGACTCTCACCCATCACTCCAATCTGGATGTCTACGAGCACGTCCGCCCCGAGGATATGAAGCAGGCGGCGGTGATTATGTCGAGCTTTGTGTATGACGCCGCTATGCGCGATGAAATGATTCCGCGCAAGCCGATTCGTCCCGATGAGCCGCGGCCAAACGCCGAACCCACAAGTGGCGGGGAGAGGAAAGATGAGCAGGCGGCTCCGCCTGAGGCGAAACCAGCGCCGCCGCCCAGCAGCCAGCCAGCGCCGCCGTCTGGCAGTGCGCAGCGCCCGTAAGGCTGGAGAACGCACGATGCAGGCGGCGTCAGGTTTCGACGGCAAACGAACCCGTCAAAATGTCATTTCGAGCGCCGCTGCGCACCTCGGCGCCGCGAGAAGTCTGGCCCTCAGCAGTTGAACCGCTGTTTGGCTGCTTCAAGGATTGCCTCGGTCGCAGTAGCTCCGACACGAGTCACGCCGAGCGCGCGTACACGAAGCAGGTCATCAAGCGTACGCACTCCGCCGGCCGCCTTGATCTGCACCGAAGGCGGGCAGTGTTCCCGCATCAGGCGCAGGTGATGGTCCGTCGCGCCTTTGTAGTTGTAAGAGCCATCCGGCTGCTTCACGAACCCGTAGCCGGTGGATGTCTTCACAAAGGCGACGCCGGCTTCGGAGCAGATCTCGCATAGCCGGATGATGTGATCGTCTTCAAGGTAGTCGTTCTCAAAAATCGCTTTCAAGGTGGCGCCGTTGGCCACCACAACCTCGTTTATGGCGCGAATCTCGTCGCGAACATAAGTCCACTCGCCACTCAAGGCTTTACCAATGTTAACGACAGCGTCGATTTCGATTCCTCCAGCTCGCGCCGCAGCCTCCGCCTCTTTCACCTTGATGGCGGTACAACTGTTGCCGTGGGGAAACGCGATCACCGGGCAGACACCAACGTCAGAACCGGCCAGAATCTCCCGGGCCATTCCGATGGCGTAAGGTTTGACGCAAGCGGTGGCAACGTCGTATCGCCGGGCCAGCCGACAGCCATCGGCTACCTGCGCATCCGTCATCGTCGGATGCAGCAGGGAGTGATCAATCATCTTGGCAAGTTCATGCACCGTCATGGAATCTGTCATCGCTTCGAAACCTCAAAAAAAGGCTAAGCGACAACAAATTTACCACAGGAAGGAACGCTTAAGTACCGCCAGCGTGCCCCGAGGTGCTGCTCATTTCACCACCAAGCTCGCTTGCGCGGTGCTCACTTGACTCCCATTCGTAGCAGTGATCGTGAGAGTATAAGTTCCGGGCACTGTAGAACTGCTGGTGGCGAGCGCGATGGAATCTGCTCCCGAGCCATTCATGAAGGGCGGATTGAAGCTGGCCGAAGCTCCGGCGGGCAAGCCGCTCAGGTTGAAGGATACGCTCCCTGTAGCGCCGCTCACGTCCAGCGTGTAGCTGGTGCTGCCGCCCACGCTCACCGTTTGTGAAGAGGGCGACACTGCAACGAAGAAACTGCTGGCGGAGCTCACCACCAGTACTGCCGTGGCCGTATGAGTTGTGCTGCCGTTGTTGCCGGTGAAAGTTAAGGTGTACGTCCCGCCCGGGGTCGAGCTGCTGGTACAGATCGTGACCTCTGTTACTCCTGGGCCCGTGACCAATCCCGGGGTAAAAGCGGCGGCGGCGCCCGGGGGCAATCCGCTAGCGGCGAACCACACCGTACTGCTGCCTCCATAGACGTTCAAGTCATACGTGGCAGCAGTCCCGGCCTTCACGCTTTGCGCACTCGGGGACACGCCCAGGTAGTAGTCGCCGGGGGC
>JASHYZ010000033.1 GCA_030042795.1 Terriglobia bacterium
GCAGCCTGCGGCCTAGAAGCGGCGGGCCCGCGCGTGGACTCCGTCGCGTTGCCTTGCTGATGATGACGGGATGCCTGGCTGCTGCCGCGGTAGTTGGCGTTAGAGCGCAAGCTCCCTCGGCGGACCCGGCGGCGCACGAAACAGCGTCGTCCCGGCCCAACAACGCGGCACCGGCATCAGCCTCGCCTTCGGGCGCGCCGGATTCGACCTCGAACAAGAATAACATCCGCGTGAACGTGCAAGTGGTGAACGTGCCGGTGACGGTGCTTGATAAGCGCGGAATACCGGTGATCGACTTAACCAAGAAAGACTTTCGCATTTACGAAAACGGCCAATTGCAGGCCATCAAGTATTTCGTGCAGCAGCCGGCGCCTCCGCTGCGCATCGGACTGATTATCGACACCAGCAACAGCGCTCGGCCGCTGCTGGCCTATGAGAAGGACGCTGCCAGCGAGTTTGTGTTCGACATGCTTCAGGGACGGACCACGAAAAACCAAGTGTTCCTTGAAACCTTTGACTCCACGAGCTCTGTCATCCATGATTTTTCGAGCGATCCCGACGAACTGAATGACACCATCCGCGACCTCAAGGCCGGCGGCGGGAAGGCGCTCTACGACGCCATTTTTACAGCCTGCCACGACAAGATGATGCACGCCGGGCTGCCCGAGCAGATGCGCCGCGTGTTGGTGGTGATGAGCGACGGGCTCGACGTGCAGAGCACCCACACGTTTGACGAGGTCGTTTCCATGGCGCATCTCACGGAGACCTCTATCTACACCATTCATAACTCGCCTTACGGTTTTACCGCCGACGCAAACCACGTGCTGAAGGATCTTGCCGCGGAGACAGGCGGCGCCTATTTTTTCCCCCAGGAATCCCCAGCCGGTACCTCACTCGGTGACGGTTACCTCGCACACGGACAGATCGGGTGCACCTCGCAGAACGAGGGCCTCGGCGCCAAAACGGGCATGTATACGGCCGAGCGACTGGAGCACTTGGCGGACTCTGTCGAGGCGATCGGGCAAGAACTCAACGATCAATACTTCATAGGGTATACGCCGACCAACCAGGCCCTCGACGGCACCTATCGCGTGATCCGTGTTGAGGCGCTGCGGAGCGACGTGCGCGTCCGGGCCAAACCCGGGTATTGGGCCCTGCAGGAGTGAGGAAACGGTCGAATCCTTATATCTATAGACATACGAGTATAGCTGTAAGCAATTTATTCAGTTTAACTTGAAAATAGTTGATAAAAATATGCTAAGATTTGTTGACATACTGCAACTAATGTATTATGCTTTGCATCTATTAGGTTGTCCAAGTTCGATGGGACACCTGATAACCTAGAAGCACGGAGGTAAGAGAAACATGGCGATTGTACGTTGGGAACCATTTCGCGAGCTGCTGAGCACGCAAGACCGCTTCAATCAGCTCTTCAACCAGACATTCGGTAGCTTCTTCGGCCCGGAGGGCCAGGAGTTGAGCAGAGGAGCATGGGCTCCCCCGGTTGACATCTATGAGACCGGTAACAACCTTGTGATTAAAGCCGAGCTCCCTGGGATCGATCCCAAGGATGTCGAAGTTCGGGTGGAAAACGGCACGCTCACCATCAACGGGGAGCGCAAGTCTGAGAAGGAGGTCAAGGAGGGCAATTATCATCGTGTCGAGCGCAGCTACGGCTCGTTCCAGCGGTCCTTCAACCTCCCGCCCACGGTCAGCAGCGACAACGTCACGGCGGACTATAAGGACGGCGTCCTCACCCTAAATCTCGCGAAGCGCGAGGAAGCGAAACCCAAGACCATCAAGATTCAGGTTTCGGGGTCTGAGGGCAAGGCGCAGGCTGCATCAGCGAAGTAAGGCAAGTAAGCACGTGAGTACCGAGAATGGTGCGGCATCCGAACAGGGATCGCCGCTTTCTCATGAGAAGAGGCCGCGCCTGTGGCGATAAGCTCGGACGCGGCCTTTTTGTCTCGATATCCGGCAGGGTCTAGACGTCTAATCGGCGTGGAATCTCAACAAACGCGACGGATTTTGCCGCTGCTAAATCTCAAATTTTCGATCTAAAATCCGGTCAGGATCTCGTCGGTTTGAGTCGAAGACCTCGCTAGACTTCAAGGGTAGGCAAGAAACATGGCGACCCGTTTTGACAAGTTCACGGTAAAGGCTCAGGAAGCCTTGCAAGCCACGCAAGACATTGCCAGCCGTTTTGGCAATCAGCAGCTTGAGCCCGTGCATTTGCTGCTCGCGCTCACCGAACAGCCGGACGGCATTGTGCCGGCAATTCTCAGCCGCCTGGGTGTGGCGGCTGGCACGTTGGCAGCGGAGACGGAAAAGGAAATCGAGAAACTGCCTAAGGTTGGCGGCAGCGCGGACCATTATCTTTCTTCGGCCCTCAAAGAGCTGTTTGACCAATCTTTTCGCGAAGCCGACCCCTTTCATGACGAGTTCGTTTCCACGGAGCACCTGTTGCTGGCGTTGGCGAGCAAAAAGGGTGATCCCGCCGGCCGGATACTTTCCCGTCTGGGCGTCACCCATGATTCTATTCTCAAAGCGCTGGTGGCAGTTCGTGGAACCCAACGGGTCACCGACCAGAATCCCGAGGCGAAATATCAGGCGCTCGAGCGCTACGCACGCGACCTGACTGAGCTGGCGCGCCGGGGAAAGCTTGACCCGGTGATCGGCCGCGATGAGGAGGTACGACGCGTTATCCAGGTGCTCTCCCGGCGCACCAAGAACAATCCCGTTCTGATCGGCGAGCCCGGCGTAGGCAAGACTGCCATCGTCGAGGGCATCGCCCAGCGGGTGGTGGCGGGCGACGTCCCGGAGTCGCTAAAGTCGAAGCGCCTAGTGGCGCTGGATCTCGGGTCGATGGTCGCGGGTTCGAAGTATCGGGGTGAGTTCGAGGATCGTTTGAAGGCGGTGCTGAAGGAGATTGAGGAATCGCACGGCCAGATCATCCTTTTCATCGACGAGCTCCATACCCTGGTGGGCGCTGGAGCGGCCGAAGGCGCGATGGACGCATCCAACATGCTCAAACCTGCCCTGGCCCGCGGTGAGCTGCGTTGCATTGGCGCCACCACGCTGAACGAATACAAGAAACACATTGAGAAAGACGCAGCTCTGGAACGCCGATTTCAGCCCGTTTACGTGGGCGAGCCCACCGTGGAAGACACCATCGCCATTCTGCGCGGCCTGAAGGAGCGCTACGAGGTCCACCACGGGGTCCGTGTGAAGGATTCGGCCATCGTCGCTGCCGCAGTGCTTTCTCACCGTTACATTGCCGATCGCTTCTTGCCCGACAAAGCCATTGATCTCATCGACGAGGCAGCTTCCAGCCTCCGCATCGAGATCGACTCCATGCCTTCGGAGATTGAGCTGATTGAGCGGCGGGTAACCCAACTGGAAATCGAACGCCAGGCGCTGCGCAAAGAAGATGACCCAGCTTCAGCAGAGCGTTTGAAGGCGATCGAGCAGGATCTCACTGAGCTGCGCGAGAAATCGGACGCGCTCAAACTGCGCTGGAAGTCCGAAAAGGAGACGATCACCCGCATCCGCGAGTTCAAGAGCCAGATTGAGCAGGCCAAAACCGATGAGCAGCTTGCCACGCGCGACGGGAACCTGAACAAAGCGGCAGAAATCCGTTACGGCACGCTGGTGGCGCTGGAAAAGCAGCTGGCCGCTGCCAATGCCGAGCTGGAGAAGAAGCAACAGGCGGGCAGGATGTTGAAGGAGGAGGTAGACGAAGAGGATGTGGCGCGCGTGGT
>JASHYZ010000329.1 GCA_030042795.1 Terriglobia bacterium
CATCCCGAACGGCGCCGTGAACCTGCGGCATGCAGCGCAGGCTGTAAGCGTCCTGCACCTTGGCGCAGTCGCGGTGCGACTCCCGGATGGTGCTGCCCTCATTCAGGCGAAGCAGATTGCGGGCTGTTTCGATCTGGCCCGGGTGAGGCCGGGCGAGTTGCAGACGCTCGTCGAAGGCTACCGGCGAGCCGCGCAGCGCGTCGAGCGAAAGCGCACCTGCCACGTCGGCAGTGTCGGCCAAAATCTCCGCTTGCCTGAGAGCCAGCAGACCGAGCGAGAGCATGGCCTGGGTTCCATTGACCAGCGAAATACCCTCTTTCGCCTCCAGAACCAGTGGCGCTAGACCCGCCCGGCGCAGGGCTGTGACGCTTGCAACCGGTCGACTGCGCGACTCGAACTTGTGATCGACTGTGACCTCGCCTTCCCCCACAAGTGTTAGGGCCACGTGAGCGAGCGGCGCCAAATCACCGCTTGCGCCCACAGATCCCCGCGCGGGCACCATCGGGTGCAACCGCTGATTCAGCATCTTGCACAGGAGTTCGGCCACGCGCGGCCGGATGCCCGAAAGCCCGGTGGCCAGCGTGTTGGCACGCAATAGCATGAGCCCACGCGTCTCTGCGATATCGAGCGGCTCGCCAACGCCACAGCAGTGACTGCGCACGACATTGATCTGCAACTGGCGTGCCTGAGCAGGATCGATGTGTTCGGTGGAGAGGCTGCCTACGCCGGTCGTGACCGCATACACCAGGCGTTTCTCACGGATCATGCGCTCGATGATCCGCCGTGACGCACTCATCGCGCGCCGAGCGCTGGCGTGCAGGGCAACACTGCGTCCATGCAAAACAACATCAGCGAAGTCCTGGCGCGTTAGAGCATGTCCGGTGAGCAGAAGGGTGCGAGGCATACGGAACTCGAGCGGGTGACCGTTGAGAATCGCTGGGAGCGCGGGCGTCTTGCCCGCTCCTGATTCCTCGGTCCTCGGGAAGAACGGCGGGCGAGACGCCCGCGCTCCCAGCAAGAACCAAGGGCTGCCCGCACCTCATTCCTGAATCTTCAACGCGTTGGCTCGAAACAAGTCCACGTACCGGTCCGGCAGGGTCCTGGGGTGGCCTTCCCGGTCTGTGATCACATGCACCGTCTCACCCTCAGCCAGCAACTCCCGCTCCGGCAACCGGTAAATCTCGTAGCCAAACACCAGTACTCGCTTGCGCGAGGCGCGCAGGCACGTGCGCACTTCGATTTCGTCGTCGTAGTGCGCGGGCGCCTTGTAGCGGCAGCGGACCTCGGCCACCATGATGTAAAGTCCGTCCTGCTCCTCCATTTCGCGATAGGCGAAGCCATGCTGACGGCAGAAATCGCCGCGCCCAATCTCGAACCACACGAGGAAATTAGCGTAATACACTACGCCCATCTGGTCGGTTTCAGCGTAGCGGACGCGGATTGGAGTGGAGGTCCAACGATCAGCGATTTGAAGCGCCATGAGCGCATATTGTAACAGAGCGCGCCCGTGGCACAGCTACTCTTGGCTGTGCTCTTTCTTGCTTGAATTTCACAGCCAAGAGTGGCTGTGCCACCCGGCGGTTACGGCGTAAGCGGCACCTGATACTTTGGCTCGAAATCGCCCACAACGTACTGCACCATGGCATCGAGAAGTGCCGTTCCATAGGGATCCGTCCCGTACGCCTCTTCGAGGCCGAAGGTCGTCACGAGCAATTTACCCTTACCGGCACGTGCCTGAAGGAGTACACCGGAGTTCAGATGCAGCCAGCCGTAAAACGTGCCTGCCAAAACGTCGGGGAAGGCGGACGGAGGCAAGCCTTGGATGACGGCCGGCGGATTGGCCGCTTGAGCCTCGAAACCCGGAAGGGTACTGAAACCGATGCCGTGAAAGATCGGATGGTCTTTACGCACCCAGAGGAAGTTCGAAATCCAGTCCCCATCGAGGTCGGAGTGAGCCCGAGGGGTAATCTCAACGCCGGGCGCCAGGCTCTGCTTGTCGGACGCGATAAGAATCACGCGCCCGCCGTTCTTGAGAATGCCCTCTACTTGATCGTTGAGGGTTGATGCCACTACCACCGGCAAGGCCTCTGTTCCGGACGGAGCGAGGTAACCATGGGCACGCATTTCGTCCGAAAGCCGGCGCAGGCGCCCCGCTGGATCAACAAAGGAAACCGCGGGCAACAAATCACTCTTGCGGGGCGGGTAAAAGTAAAGCTCGAGTGAGTTTTCACTCACCGGTTTGCCGCCCTCTTCCACGCGAAAGCTCAGGATGCGCCGCTCCGGAGAACTTACCTCCGGCGCGGTGAAATCGATTGCGCCCGCCGGAACTGCTGAGCCGCTTTCGATGGCAGGCAAAGGCTTGACGTAAGTCTGGTCGAAGCCCGCCAGGCTCCAGAGTATCGAGCCCCCCGTGAGAGGTGTGTGACTATAGTGGGAAAAGAAGAGATCGGCATGCACATGCTCGCCGGAAACAAAGTTGCGCTTCGGGACGCGAGCGATGATCAGATCATCGGCTTGTAAAGGCCCCAGTTTGCTTGCAGACACTTTCGGACGCCGCCACATATCCAGCAAACCGTTTGATTCCCA
>JASHYZ010000330.1 GCA_030042795.1 Terriglobia bacterium
TTGCGACCTTTTGGTCGGCGTCTGCTGAAGTATTATACCATGCCGGGCGACAGCGCTCCGAGGCGACCACGGCGAGGGTTAAGCCGGTAGCCGGTAGCGCAGAGTTTCGTAGTCCAGAAACTCTGCGGTTTCTCGTGCGGACGATCACACGTATAGCCTACTCGCTGCTGCCTGACGAGAAGCCGCAGAGTCTGGAAAAGCACAGACTCTGCGCTACCTGGCTCTTCGTACAGTCGAGTTACATTGGTACCAGGCACATGGCATTGGCAAACGTCATATGAAAATCAAAAGGTACCTGGACTAATGATGAAAGCCAAAGCAAGCAGGAAGTCGTTCGCTCTTTGCGTGGACAATGCGGGATATCAGGCCTCGCTGATCCCGGGCAAGGTCTACTGCATTCTCCCAGACCCCAGAGTGGCCAGGGATGCCTGGTACTGGTGTCATTTGCTGGGCGGAACCCTCCGAGGCATCGTCATTCCCGCGAAAGCGGGAATCCATTACAGAAGTCCTTGTAAAAAGAAGGTATCCAGGAAGTGGATTCCCGCTTTCGCGGGAATGACGACGTTCGCGCGTTCAAATGACACCAGCACCCTTGGTAAGAATCATTGATGAGAGTGGCGAGGATTACCTATACCACAAGAGCCATCTTGTCCTTGTCGACTTTCCGCCCGCCGTCAAGAAACGTCTGATCGCTATTGAGAATGCCGCCTGAAGATGAGCGAGGTAGTGGATCCCCTGCCGTAAGATGTGAATCGCGGATCTTCGATTTGTGCCAGCTACCTTCCGCATCCTGACTATCGGCTCAACACCTATGAATTCGCCTCGCTGGACGCCGACGCGCGCTTTCGGGAGGACCTGAACAAGCAGGGACTGGCAGGTTGGCTTGTCCATCCTGTTGGCGCGTGCTATTTCTGGAGCGTGCTCGTAATACAATCTCGATAGCTAACGCGTTCGCGACCTAGCGTAAACAGCCGCAACGCGGGCTCGTTTGTTAACCTCTGTACCTCCCCTTTTCTGTGTGCGTCTTAGATCATAGAAGGCCTATGTAGCCTACCATCTAAAGCTACATTCTACAGCATGAAATCTGCAAGAGTGGTTGACAGAATTCCCTTGGTGTGCTACACAGATGCTGAGATTGGTGCCATGAAGATCTGTTGGCGAGCCCGTGGCCCGGCGATCCGCGTCCGACGCGGGGAAGTCCCGCTGGTGCTAGGCCGTAGTCGGAGCTGCAGCTCGCGGACGATCGGAAACGAACGTTCCGAACGAAGCCGTCAACTTATTGAAAATAAAGAGCGGCACTTTTCCCACGCGCTTCAAAGCCGTTAGATATAAGAAAACACATGACTTATTTTTGTAAAACCGTCAGATCATTGATAGGAGAGATGGTTAGTCAAATTCAACGGTCTCGTGTTGCACACCCATCAACCTTGGAGAGTCTCGACCCCCATTGCCGTGTCGCGACTTCGTTTTTATGCCAAAAGCCGAGGAAAATTCAAATCCAAACATTACTTCGGGATGCGGGAAGTTCGAGGGGCCTGCCGGGAAGAGATCGATCGAGACCCGAGGTCGGCAACGGAAGCTTCTGGCCAAAACAAAGCCAAGCGAAGCCAAACGAGTTAACATTTGTGCAATCAGAGAGTTATCAAAGAAAGATCGAAAAGCGAAGCCAAACCACATATCACCTTTTCTACCAATTGCTTACGGATTAGAATGCGCCATTTTTTGGAGAAATGATGCTCACGCTCAAGGATTGGGAAAAGATCGTCCAAAGGCCAGCCGGACCGGTTGCGAAGCTAAATGCCGGGCTGTGGCGGGGACGGTCACCGTCTCGAACGCGATCAGTTCCCCAACTTCTGGTCTCGGAGGGCATTTCATGCGCAGCCCGCGTTTTGTAGTCAAGCTCGCCTCGGTGGTCGCTCTTTTCTTACCAGTCTCGGCTTTGGCCGCCAACCTCACCGGCGACTGGATTGCCACGGCTCCACGCCCGGACGGCGGACAGAGTCAATTGATGTTGCGGCTCAAGCAGGATGGCACGCGGCTGACCGGAATTCTCTCCTTGCCTTTTGGGGATCTTGCCATTCAGGGCGGCCAAGTGACCGGCAGCGAGTTCTCGTTTTCTGTTCAGGCCATGTTCGGCGAGAACGCTCGCACCCTTCATTACACGGGCACTCTCAGCGGTACAACAATCACTCTGACCGCTCCCGCACCGAACGGTGCCACCCGGACTTTCAGCGGCCGGCATGCGACGGCGGCAGAATCGGCGGCCAACTGGCCGGAACGTATTCCCCCGCCGGCGTTACATCCGGTGCCGGATAACGGCTTGGCGCGCACTCCGCCCATGGGCTGGAACAGTTGGAATCATTTTCACGGCCAGGTGGATGACAAGACCATCCGCGAAATTGCCGACGCCATGATGGCCAATGGTATGAAAGCTGCCGGCTACCTCTACGTGAACATCGACGACACCTGGGAAGGCACGCGAGACGCGCAGGGCAACATTCAGACCAACTCGAAATTTCCCGGCATGAAGGCTCTGGCGGATTATGTTCACAGCAAAGGGCTGAAGATCGGCATTTATTCTTCGCCGGGAACGAAGACTTGCGCTGGCTTTGAAGGCAGCTACGGCCATGAAGGACAGGACGCGCGCACCTACGCGGCCTGGGGCATCGATTACCTGAAATATGACTGGTGCAGTGCCGGGAAGATTTACCAGAATTCTGACATGCAGGCCGTATATCAGAAAATGGGCGACGCCCTGCGCGCCACCGGTCGGCCCATTGTCTACAGCCTCTGCCAGTACGGGCGCGACGAAGTTTGGAAATGGGGGCCGGAAGTGAGCGGCAACCTCTGGCGCACTACGGGCGATATTTCCGACAACTGGAAATCGATGATCGGGATCGCCGCCAAGCAGGAGGGCTTGGAGGCGTGGGCGAAGCCCGGGCACTGGAACGACCCCGACATGCTGGAAGTGGGCAACGGCAGCATGACGGATACGGAGTACCGCACCCACTTCACCTTGTGGTGCATCCTGGACGCGCCGCTACTGGCCGGAAACGACCTGCGCAACGTCAGTCGCACCACTCTCGATATCCTGGAGAATCCCGAGGTAATTGCCGTCGACCAGGACTCGCTCGGCCGTCAGGGGCATCGCGTCTCACAGAATGGCGAAGCGG
>JASHYZ010000331.1 GCA_030042795.1 Terriglobia bacterium
GATCCGCACCAAGTGTGGGTAGCGAGGACCGCCGTGATAGTCAATGGAGACCGTCCTGTAATAGTCGTCGTTTACCACCAGGAGTTGCATGGGGCCGGTGCTTGTCTTGGTGGCGCGCAGGGCTGCGTCGAAGATCTCGGGCGTAAATCGGCGCCCGTTAACCGCCACCACTTCCATGCCCGAAAGAACCCCAGCGCGAAAAGCCGGGCTGTCCCAGACAGAGTCCTGCACGTGGCCATCGCTTCCGATGCTGAGGCCGATCGAATAGGTCGCGTTCACCGACGGGCCGCGCGGGCCGCCGCCTCCGCGGCCTTCTCCCCGAGGCTCCTGATCCGTGTAGTCAACCTTCCAACCACTGGCTTCGATGCCGCCGACCGGCGCATCGGGTGAAAGAGAAGTCAGACGGTCGTGGAAGAACTTATTCCAATCATAAGGGGCGACTTGGTTGAGCGTGCTTACAATCTCGTCGAAGTTGTAAGGCTTCACCTCAGGACCATTATTCGGGCTACCGTGGAAGATGTGGCAAAAGTCGTCGATTGACTTCTGATTGTGAGTGACGTCCCGGATGATGGTATCCACCCAGAGCCAGACGAGATCGCCTTCTTCGTAATAGTCACTATCGCGCTTCCAGTCCAGCCAGCCGCCACCAAAACCACTAAACAGCGGCGCCAGAGTGGTGTCTTGCAAGTCCCGCCAGGTTCGGCCGGGACGTCCGGGACCGAGCGAAGCTGCAATTCGGGCAATATAGTCGCGATACTCTTCGGGAGTCCACAGCCCGCTGCGGGCGGTCAGTATCGGGCCGAGATAGTCGGTAAGGCCCTCGTAGACCCACAGCAAATCTGTTTTCATGGGCTGCTCGAAATCAGGCGTGGTCAGGTCGGCAGGACGGCGAAACTTCCCGTTCCAGGAGTGCACGAATTCATGGGGCAGCAAGCTGGCCATGCGCACGCGTCCGGTGGTGAATCCGTTTTCGCCCACCCGGCTATCGTTGCATTCGTTGTGTTCGAGACCAAAATGCGCCACATGGTCGCTGAGGGTCAGGAGAAAATGATAGTCGCGGTAGTGACGGGTGCCAAAAAGCTTGCCGGATTCGGCCACCAGGTTTGTGTACTCCTTGCGGAGCTCGGGGCTGAGGTCAATGGCCGCTGCGCTGTCACCCGCGAGATCCATCTCGTGATGGATGGGCTCGCCCTGCGGTGTCACGTCGATGGCCTGATAGTACTGTCCCATGATCACCGGTGAATCGACGAGGCGCTCCAGGTCAACCGGCTTAAATTCAATCTCGTTCCCTGACTCCTGTTCGACAGGCAACGGCGTCCCATATTTCCAGCCCTCGGGCAACCGCAGCGTGGGCTTATAAACAATTTCACGCGCGGGAGCGCCTGCGGGATAAAGCACGTCCTGGTTCCATTCCAGCACGTCCAGCTTATCAGTGGCCGAAGCGCCCCCTGAATAGGGGCCGCTGGAGGGTTCAATGTAGTCGAACGAAACCTCCAGGCTGTTCGCGCCCTCGGGGACGTTAACGTGGAAGGTATACACATCGAGCAGATCGCGCTGCCAGCGAACCGTCTGCCCTGCCGCCTTCATCTCAAGCCCTGTGACACCGCCGAGGGGCCCATCGGGGGCATGTTCGCCGGGAATCCATTTCGGGTAGTAAAGCGTCAGCGGGCCCGGTTTGGCGGGCATCTGAATGTGGATTCGAACGATCTTAAGCTGAACCTGGCTGGCATCAACCTCAAGGGTGATGGGAGGTCCGTTCTGGGCGTGCGCTCCAACTGCGAAGACTGTAACGACAAGGATGAGTTCTGTAAGCAGGCGAAAAGGCCGTGAAGTCATGAGCGGATTTACTCCTCGCGGGAAATCGGCGTCAGTTAGGCGCGCCATGCCCGCGCGAGCTCGCGAGTGCCTGCCGCGAGCCCGCGGGGATGATTTGTCTTAAACCGTCATCAAAACAGGGAAATCCCAGTGACAAGGCGCCAGCTTACTTCGCCGCGAAAGCCGTCGAGAGCTCGAGGTCGCCCCACTGAACGGTGATCTTGCCTCCGGACCCCTCTTGCGCCAGGTTGATCGTGACCTCTTCGGCAGGCGTTGACGCCTTGCCTTGCGTCAGTGGGACGCTCACCAGGTCTTTCGACGCGTCATGATCCGTACCCCACTGGCCGTGCTGAGTGTTGAAGACAAGCTTCCAGCTACCGTCAGCTTGCTTCTGAGCCCACAGGCTGTACTCGCCTTTCGGAACCGTAGTGCCGCCAAAGTCCAAGTCGGCGCTGGTAGAAAAGGTGGTGTACTGGTTGGAGCCGAGGCGCCAAAATCCACCGGCTGGGAGCTCGCCGAGCATGCTTTGGATGCTCCTACCCTTGAGTGCAGGCCGCCCGTACTCCACGGAAACCTGGGCGCTGCCGACAGTCACCTTTGATTTTCCCCGCGCGCCACCCTGCGCGAACGCGGAGCAGGAAATTGCCGCGACAAGGCCAAGAGCACTGATCATTGTCAAGAATCGTTTCATGGTTCTCTCCTTTTGGAGTTGAACTGAATTTGCGGCTTCCGGCAAGCCGACTGACCTCGCCGTTTCGAGGCTGAGGACCTGATTCCGGCGGGATTGATTATACTCACAAACGTGTCTCCATGTCTGAGACGCAACGGACCGGTACAAAGGTTACTGGACGCCGCCGGTCAACCTTTCCAGCTCTCCGGCAGCAGAGTCCACCAGGGCTGATTCATCCTGCAAAACCCCTGCGACCACCGGAATTTGCCGGTCAGCCTCATCCCAGCGTTTCTGCTCAATGGCCTCACGCACTGCCGGCATGGTCTTTACCCCGTATCCTGTGTAGTAGCCGGGCGCATAGATTTGGTGCCGGTACCACGGACGGCCCGGCAAGCCGTCCTGGGTCATCAGTTTGCGTTCGCTCCCGATGAGTGTCTGGTTGAGGGCGTCCAGTTGAGCATGATCGAGCGCTGCACCCTCCTGCGCCTCGGCCTTTCGTAGCGCCTTTTGATAGCGATCGGTGCTGGCCCCGAGCTTGTCAACGGCGTTCTCCAGCGGCGCGAAGTTCAGGTAGGGAGGTTCCGGCTCGGTCTTGGGAGGAACGGAGGTCTTCGTCGGGTCGGCGGTGGCTGTAAAAACCCCTTCCTCAATCTCCTTGTTGCGCTCGCGAATCGTGTCGCGCTCGGTTGAGAGCAGCTTCTGGAGGTCGCTCACGTAGCGCCGCATCGTATCTGTGAAATCTGAGAAGTCGTAAGGCAAAAGCTCCGCGTCGGCCAGCCGCATCACGGCGGTCCCAATGGTCTCGGAAAGAACGCGCCCATACTCAAAAGTGGTATCGCCAAAATGGCTGTACCAATAGAAGTCATCGTAAACGGAGTGGTAGACGCCTCCGCCTGATTCGCCCCCGTAACCGAGGTCAAGAGATGCGATGCCGAGGTGTTGCAAGAAGGGCGTGTAGTCGGAGCCGGAGCCGAGCGCTTCAATCCGCAGGTCCGGCCGCTGGCGAATCTCGTTACGCTCCTGGTCTGTCTTGGCTCTCTGGATGTGTGAAAGCTCGCTGCGTTTCCACACCGTGAGCTTGGTCTCCGGATCCTCGACATCCTTCGCCACCCCGTTGATGAACTTCTCCAGCGTATGGGAGCCTCCCATTCCCAGAAAGCCGCGCCCGTTCGAATCGGAGTTGATGTAGACGGCGGCGTGACGCTCGAGGTCATCGGCGTGGGTCTCGGACCACTCCGTGGAACCTAATAATCCGGGTTCTTCGCCGTCCCACGCGCAATAGATGATCGTCCGGCGAGGCTTCCAGCCCTGTTTCACCAGTTCTCCCAGCGCCCGCGCCTCTTCCAGCAAGGCGGACTGCCCCGATGAGGGGTCCTCCGAGCCGTTCACCCAAGCGTCGTGATGGTTGCCGCGAATGATCCACTCGTCTGCTTCCGTGGAACCCTTAATCGTAGCGATGACGTCGTAGAGCGGCTTGAGATCCCAATTCGCTTTCACCTTTAAGTGAACCTTGGCCGGTCCGGGACCGATGTGGTAAGTCAAGTCGAGGCCCCCGCGCCAGGTCTCGGGCGCCACCGCACCGCCCATGGCCGCCAGCAAAGGCCGCGCGTCGCCGTAGGAAATTGGAAGTGTCGGAATCTTGGTGAACACTTTCACCTGGTCAAGGGGCAGCCGCTTGGCGTCTTCCGTCGCCCCCACTCCCGGCGTGAGGGGATCGCCTGAATACACCGGCATATCCATCACGCTCCCTCGTTGCACGCCTTCGAGCGGCCGGTAGGGACCTTGGGGAAATACGTCTCCCGCAAAATAGCCGTCGTCGCGCGGATCGGAATAGATCAGGCACCCTACTGCGCCGTGCTCGGCTGCCACCTTGGGTTTAATCCCGCGCCAGCTTCCGCCATAACGCGCGATCACAATCGCTCCCTTCACGGAGACTCCCAGACGTTCGAGTTGCTCGTAATCCTCCGGCACACCGTGGTTCACGTACACAAGCGGCGCCGTCACATCACCGTCGATCGAGTAGGCGTTGTACGTAGGAAGCTGCTCGTCATGCTGGCTTGAAGTAGGATCTTCGGGAACAGTGGGTTCTTCCAGCTTGGCCACAAACTTGGCGGGCGCAACCAACTCTACCAAGCGTTCCTTGGGTGTTGGGAACAAAACCTTGAAAGTTTCGATATGCGCGTCCAGGCCGAATTCCTTGAACTTGGAAAGAATCCATTCGGCATTATCCTTGTCGTAGGGCGAGCCGACGTTGTGCGGCCGGGCGGAAAGCCGGCGATCGTACTCCTTGAGGTTCGCGGGCAGGGGAATAGCTTTGAACTTTGCCTCCCATTCAAGTTCCGCACGCCCCGCCTCGTCCGAGTACCCCAGCAAATGCTCCACTGAGTCCGGCGTGGCTGCTGCGCACAGAAGGATCGCCCCAAGTCCCAACACTGCCCAAGTAACACGCCTCTTCATCGTTTCCCTCCTCCGGCTTTATGCGGAAAAAAGCAATTGGGGGCCTCGGAAGGGCAGGGCTTTCAGCCCCGCCGTACCGACGCCTTCCATCTGCGTTATGGAAATCGCTTTGTGGCGGGGCTGAACGCCCGCCTTTCATAGTTCCAACCCAGGGCTCGCGCCCTGGGCTAAAATATGCCGCCCCTGTGGGGCTTTAGCAGTTTGTTGAAAAACCTGCGGAACCGTGTCATTCCGACGCCGAGCCCTGCGAGGCGGAGGAATCTCGCTCTGAAACTAAAGGAAATGCGAGATTCCTCGTCGCCTACGGCTCCTCGGAATGACAGTCTGGACGAGTTTTTCAACGAACTGTTAGAAGGCACAGCCCCACCGAAGCGTAATTCATCAACGAACTTCTGTGACAGCAACCACAGGCGCAGCATCTCTCCGTCGTTCGCAGGGACGGCCAGCGGGCCGCGTCGCCGTGTTGGTGATTCAATGAACGAGGACGGCCTTTTCCACCTGCAGGTCTGACTTCAGTACGCCATACTCACTCGTATTGGCGAGCGTGACGTCGCGATATCGCCTGGCCTTGAAATCATACACCTCGCAAGTGTCAAAAGGGCGAGAGTAAATGTGTAGCGTCACGGCGCGCGATCCGAAAGTAGCAGGATTGGCGACGAGATGGATGGGCTCATTGGGGTCAACCTCGGCCGGCCGTTCGGCGTCAATGATGTAACGGTCAGTAGGTTCGAGCTCACAGTATTGGGTAGCAGGATCCTTGCGAATCAGCCTAAAATTTTGCACTTGTACCTGACCGTAGGCGATAGCCATCCAACAGCGCTGGTTGCGATGATTGTGAATGGCGCTCTGCTGCCCCATCTCCCAGCAGATCGCGATCAAATCGAACAGCGGAGTGTGGTGAACCAGGTTCCGCGTGTAGTGCTCCGAGCTGAAGTACAGGTACGGTTCGAGACTCCGGGGGTTCACCGGGTTGCGCCGCAAGTAGTCCAAGACCCCTTCATCGGTAAACTCGCTTTCGGGAATCGCGCCCAGCGCGTCCGCAAATTCTTGAATACCTGTCATCGCCTCACAATATAATTCGGCGGCGCGAAATGTTCAAGAAGAAGGGCAGCGCGTTGAATTGTGGCAGGGTCAAACTCCCAATCGGCTAAGATCGAGAGCGGGCTATCCGGAGAAACAACTGGGGAATTCCATATGCTGCGGCTCCTACGCAAGGTTTTCGGCACGATTGCTCTAATCTGGCTGGCGCTGTGGATCCTCGCCTTGATCGCCTTTGCCGTTGCCCCCAAGGTGGTAAATGCAGCATTTGTGGATCTGATTCGTCTTAATTACTTCGGCGCACCCGCGACCCTCATATGGGCTGTGCTCAAGGTCATCAGCGTGCTAAAAGCGTCTCGTGCGGAGCGACCGGTCTCCCTCGTGGCCTGGCCTCCGCCTGGCGAGAGGCCCGTAGGAGCGGGTGGTGTCTTGAGCCCACAGATAGCTGCCTCACTGCCTGAAATACAGAGAGCCGCTCCGCCGCCTGAGCCACAGCGCGTTTACCCTTCAAGTTTCAATCCTCCCTCGGAGCCGGGAGTTTACACCTACTCGGCGCCGGGCATGCCGATGTGTCCACGGTGCGGAGAGCGCCCCGCCATCTTCTACTGTCTAACTCATCGGCAGGCGGCGTGTCTCCAATGTGTGGCCAGGCACGATCAGCCCGCTGAGTGCTTTTACGTGCCGGCTTTTCGCGCGCCAAAGCCGGGCGCGGGGCGCTGAGCGAGGTTTCCCGCAGCGCCGAAAGGCGCGGTGGTGCTCGCAATGGCCGGTGTGAGGCGCCGGCGCCCTATATAGAACGCGTTAAGTCATGCATGACACAGGATGCACCTCCAAAGAGCACGGCTTCAGTGTGCCTTCCACACCGCACACCGCTTAATGCGTTCTGTATAGGTCGATCTGGATGACGTGAATTTTTGTGTGTGAAAGAAGGAGGGTGTAAGGTTGGTTTTTGCAGCCGGCAAGAACCCAATTTCTCGAAAGGAGCTTACACCCGATGAGCAGAGTAATCCCAATCACCGAGCAATACCAGCATTTTGAACGTGGCGAGCGTGGATCGCATTCTGTTTTCGATCTTTAAGGGGTTGAACGAAAGTGGAAAACTCGCGCCCTTCGCCTTTTCACACAACCAGCTTGACGTCACCCACTACCTTTTTTGCTTGACTTTTGATCTTAAATATGTTGGTAATTACTTATGGATCATACGCCCTCTCGGGACCGCGCCACGTACTCTATCGCCCGCGACCTGCGACGCTCAACCGGCGGGAGAAACACTCCAAAAAATTTCGAGACGTACGAGCGAAGCCTGAATGTCTTTTAGAATCAATAAACGTCATCCGGAACCCACGATGTTTATGATTCTAAGTGACTTATTTAACTAGGCCACGATGTTGTTGATAAATATGTGGGTTACACGTGCTGTAATGAGCGTCTTCTGTGAGCGTCTTCTGATGGAACAATCTCTTTTCGATTTCAAGCCGCAGCGCAAGATTTACAGCGTCTCGGATCTCACCGAAGAGATTCGAGCCGTCTTCGAGGACCAGTTTCCGGACGTTTGGGTGACGGGCGAGATCTCGAACTATCGGCCCGCAGCTTCGGGCCACTGCTACTTCACGCTGAAGGATGCGAAGGCGCAGCTCCGTGCCGTCTGCTTTCGCAACCAGGCGCGATACCTGAAGTTCAAGCCTGCCGATGGACTTTCGGTGATCGCGCGCGGCCAGCTCAGCATTTATGAGGCGCGCGGAGA
>JASHYZ010000332.1 GCA_030042795.1 Terriglobia bacterium
CGATTACTGGCCGGTCAGATGCTGGCACTTGCAACATTGATCAGCCGGATTTCGCTACCGCCGCGGCGGAAGGAAACCTGATCTTCCGTAACACCACGCCTTTCTTTGGGGGAGGCCTGCTCGAGATTATTCAGGACTCGGCGATCATCGCCAACATGACGGCTACTCTCACTAACCCGGTCGCGATGGCGCTCGGGATTTCGGGTCATCCCAACCTTAACGGGGACGACGGCAGCGTGAACAGGTTCGGCTGGAAGGCTCAAAAGCGCTCGCTCATCCTTTTCGCCGGCGAGGCCTACAACGTGGAGGATGGGGTCAGTAACGAGTTCTTCCCCAACGAACTAAATGAGACGCCCGGCTGCACGCCGCCCTTCCCGGACGGCCCCCCTAACGGGAACGGGACGCACGGCGTTCCTGACGACCGGGCAGATTTCGCAGCCTTGCCCACGCCTGGCTACCTCATGCCCGGCGATCCGGAACGGTTCTCGATCTTCGGACGCTTCCTCGCCCCTCCGGTCCCGTCCACCCAACTTACTTCTCCCACGTGCCCCAGCTCAGCCGGACCAACCAGCAGCTTAACCGCATGCACCAACGGCCAAGCCCAGTTCAACAGTGTAGGTTGCGTACTGTGTCATACGACAAGCTTTCCCACCCCGCCTTCTACAGTGGCGGCGGTTGGTGGCCAGACAGCGAATCTTTATTCGGACATTCTGGTTCATGACATGGGCGTATGCGACGCTGACAACGTAACTCAGGGCTCGGCCACCGGCGATCAGTTCCGCACCATGCCGCTGTGGGGAGTGGGCCAACGTTATTTCTTCATGCACGATGGCCGGACCAGTAATATCATCCAGGCAATCTACGATCATTCGGATTATTATTCGCAAAATCCGCCGAGTTGGTTAACTACCGAACCAGGGTATCAACCGCCACGTTGCACGGGTATCGGTCAATATCCGGCTTCAGAAGCCAATGGAGTGATTCAGAATTTCCAAAATCTTGTCACTGGCACTCCTGCGCAACAGCAGGACGCGCAGGATTTGATTGACTTCCTGCGCTCACTCTAACTTTCGGATTTGTAATTGCCGCTGCCTGCCCGCGCGGCGAACGACTTCAGCAGTCTTATTATTTGGAAGGATTCAGGGGGAAGCCTATGAGCAAGCACAGGCGTCGGAACGGACAACGAAAGAGCGGACTTCATTCTGGCATGGGGCCGGTGCTGGGGATGGGCTTCCTGGGCGGCTTGGCTCTAACCGTTGGTGTGCTTGCCTGGGCGCAAGCTCCTACCGCGAAGGACCCGGGTGCGCGCGGCGGTACCGCCGGCGCAGGGTTCTTTCAGCCCGGCGGAGCCAACGGACTCACCGCCAACGAACAGGCCTTTGAACAGCCCGTTACCTGGCAATTTGAGCAGACGTTTGGCGTGACCGGCACGAGCCCCGGCCAGCCCCCCGGCTGCACTCCTCCGGACTGCACGTACTCGTCCGTTTCTGGTCTCGGTCCGCGATTCAATTCAAGCTCCTGCTCAAGCTGCCACGCTCCAGCGGTGCCGAACAGTTCGGGTTACCCGGGCGGCGCCAGTCCATGGCCGTCAGCCGGTGGCGGACCCGGTAATCCGCTGTTTGGCGTCTATCAGGTGAATCAGTCGAATTGCACAAGTGACCCAAGTAATTGCAACAGGATGCCGAATTTTTTTGAGACGGCCAACGGGCCTGTGCTGGTGCCGCGCTTTCCTTATCAACTCTCGAATACCTCGCTACCCGACGGGCTGGTTCACCAACTTTTCACAATTACGAACAGAAGCGATGGCTTCTCTAATTGCTCGCTGTCCCAGCCCAACTTCGCTCTGGCAAGCCAGGAAAACGACTTGGTTTTTCGTCAGCCCTTGCCGACGTTCGGCGATGGTTACGTCGAGATGATCGAGAATACTGACATTTTGAACAACCTTAACTCGAATCTTGCGCAGAAGCAGGCCCTGGGCATTGGCGGCGTCGCAAGCATCGCCGACGATGGTTCGGTAAACCGTTTGGGCTGGAAAGCGCAGTGGCGTGCGATTCTTCCTGCCGCCGGAGCGGAGGAAAACGTTGAGATGGGGGTGACGAATGAGATGTTCCCCACCGAGACTGATCAAACAAACTCCAATTGCTTGGAGAACCCCATTCCTGAAGACTCCACCAACTACGCCTATACCGGCAGCAACACCCCGACCGGGGGAACCTATGTCCCCTGGAACTTCCCGGAAGGCGCGGATCGCGATGCTGTCTTTATCCGCTTCCTGAACCAGCCGACTCCGGGCACGTGTGTTGCTGATACAACCTTTGGGGAGACGTCAGCTCAAACGTGCTCGAACGGCCTGAAACAGTTCAACAACGTCGGTTGCGCGCTGTGCCACACCGTTTCCTATAACACGCCGGCGGGGTCAATTCCCTCCATGGGGCACGTCAAGGCAGTTCTCTATTCGGATCTTCTTCTCCACCATATGGGCAATTGCCTGGCAGACAACATTGTCCAGGGCAATGCGCAAGGGGATATGTGGCGCACGCCGCCCTTGTGGAACGTGGGACAGCGTTGGTGGTTCCTGCACGACGGGCGAACCAGTAATATTGTCACAGCGATCGAGGACCATGCGGATAATTCGGCTTCTTTTACAGACCCTATTTGCACGGGCAACAGCTCATACCAAGCCTCGGAAGCTGACGCGGTGATTCAGAATTTCAACACTCTTTCCAAGCAGAACCAGCAGGACCTGATCTACTTCCTGCGCTCGCTCTGAGCGCCGAAGAAAGAGCGGCCGCGAGGGTAATGTCGCGATTCTGTCGCTTGATGTGTGCGCGAGCTGTCAACAATCGACTTCTTCCAATTGCTAGTCGGCGACTCAACAATTACTCGTAGCGTAGAGCCACCATCGGATCAACCTTGGATGCGCGCCGCGCCGGAAGATAGGCGGCGAGAACAGCAACTTCCAGCAGCAGGCCGAGTGCCAGCGCGAAGCTCAACGGGTCCGAAGGCTTCACTCCGTAAAGTTCGGTGGCGATGAACCGGGTGAGACCGGTCGCCGCCAAGCCGCCTACCACAAGACCAGTGACGGCCAACGTCATACCATCCTTGAGGACCATCTTTACAATTCCAGCCTGTCTGGCGCCGAGAGCCATGCGCACTCCGATTTCCTGCGTGCGTTGCGCCACGCTGTAAGCCATCACGCCGAACAACCCCACCGCAGCCAGAATCAGCGCGATGCCCGCGAAGGCGCCCAGCAGCACCAGGCTGAAGCGCGTCCGTGAACTGGCAAGCGAGACTACTTTGGTGAGCGTTTCGACCTCGGAAACGGGCACATTAGGGTCCACGGATCGCACCGTGCCGCGAACCGCCCCAGCCCAGTCCACCGGCTGCCCTTCAGTGCGGACCACCAAGTGCATGTCTCCATGGGGCCGCTGGGCCTCGGGCCAGTAGAAGGTCGGTTCCGCTTGCTCAGCCAAGCTCCGATACCGGACGTTGCCCACCACACCGACAATCTCGCCCACCAACGTCTGACCCCAGAAGATAGCGAGCCGCTGACCAATCGGATTCTCGCCGGGCAGGAAGCGGTCCACCAGAGCGCGGTTGACGATCAGCTTCAGCGGGCTCGTAAGGGGATCGATGGGTTTCGAAATATCGAGAACGCCCGCGTCGGCATCGGTAAAGCCGCGGCCGGCA
>JASHYZ010000333.1 GCA_030042795.1 Terriglobia bacterium
GAGGAGGAGGCCCGCGCTACGCTTTCGTGCACGGAAATTTCGCCCTCGCGAACTCGGCCGGCGGGCGCTGGTGCGGCGTGGACTCTGAGTTGCAGGTGCTGGCCGAGACCGGTTGCTACGCCGATTTGACTCTTCCCCCCGCTGCCTTCCACCCGTCGCAAATCGCCAAAATCAATTCCCTGTACCAGTGCTCACCCCCTCTGGACCGGAGGGCCGCGCATCGTCACGGGCGTGATCTCCAAAAGGGAGAGCCTGCAACTACCTTTCCGCTCATCATCCAGGGACCCCTTGGCTTAGACTTCGACCGGGTTTGGAAATCGGGTCTGCCGGGGATCGAGAATGGCGCTCTGACCGGCGCAAACCCACCGACCCTGCGCCGGCTGAGACTGTGGAAGGACCTGGCCATCGCTGTGCGCGGCCGGTCGGACTGGCTCTTCATCAAGTTACATTGCCACGGTATGGACCCGAGACCGCAAAATGAGGAAGTGATGCTGGGAACAGCGATGAGACGATTCCTTCAGGACGTCGTTGAGGCGGCCCCGGATCGAAAAGAATGCCTGCACTTCGTTTCGGCGCGAGAAATGGTGAACATCATTCTAGCGGCGTGCGACGGGCGGGAAGGCAATCCGGGTGACTATCGGGACTATCGTTTGAAGCGGGTCCGGCGGTCCGGTAGTGATGCTGGCATTCACGAACGCGAGTCACGAGCAAGTTAGAACGCTACGATCAGCTCGGACGACCAACCAGTTCCCCCTTGGGGGCGTTAGCGTGGATGCTAACTCGTCTCCAGGGTCGCTTCGGAACAGCCCCCTGTGGGGCCTCGGCGGGCGCTCGCGGCTGCTGAACTATCGCTAGCAGTGCCGAGGTGTAGGCAACCGCAAAAATAGGAAAGAACTGGTAAGCCTCGGGAGCAAATAGGGCTCCTACAACATAACCTATCAACGAACCCTGGATAGCGTCGGCGAAGAGCCGGGTTTGAGAATCGACATCCGGCGCTCGCCTTACACGCCTGAGATTCCGAAAACCCCGCCAGAAGATCATCAAAAACAAAATCAGTGCCGGAATGCCGCCTTCGGCTGCCATCTGCAGGTAAGTAACATGCACCTCGCGCCACTGGCCAGAAAACGTTGTAAAATTGCCCGCTCCAAGACCCAGCATTGGATGTTCTTCGATGGCCTCAATGCTTCGAATCATAAGAACCCTGCGCTGCTCGTAAGAGCCGTAGGCGCTCTGCTCCTCTTCTGTCGTGATGCTTTCGCCCGTCAGGGCCGTTAGCCTTTGCCTGAGGGTGTTGCCGGCCAAGACAAATAGCACCGCAGCCGCCACGCCGGCGGTAAAAATCATCACAGGACGTCTTCCCCGCACAGCGAACCGCCAGAGGCAAAACAATCCTGCCACCGCAAAGGTGATAACACCACCCCGGGAGGCCGTGAGCATCAGGGCGGCCGTCGCAACCAGCATGGCCCCCGCCCAAGCAGCCTTCTGAATGAGGTTCCGCGTGCCAATCATGAATGCAAAGCAGAAAGGAAGCGTGATGGCGATGGCAAATGCTAAGTCATTGGGATTGCCATAGATGCCATTCAGCACGCTCTGTAAACGGTTCTGGCCATGACCCTTGAGGATGGAGATGGTGCTAACCAGAATGACGCAACCGGTCTGGACCAGGATCAGCCGGCGCAACCTGGGCACACTGTTCACTGCCAATATTGTGACCACTACCGCAACCATGGCCTTGCTGAAATCCAGCGTGTGGCTCACCGCACCACCTCTCCAGATCGGGGAGAACACGGCGGAGACCATGAGGTAGCCGTCAAGCGCCAGCAGGTAGAAAACTTCTATGGGTAGGCTGAGCAGGCTGCGCTTCGCGCCTCCGAGGCTCAACAGGAGAGCCAGAGCTGCAAACACGCCTGACACTTTGGCCATCGGAATCACATGCAAGCCAGGGATCCAGTCTTCCGGGCGCGCGCAATAGACAAAGAAGAAGACAAGCAGCCAGAAGTAGGCTCCTGCTAAAGGCTCTGGGCGGGTCACCGTCATCGAAGGGCGGCGAATTCCTGCAATCGCTTCCATTAACTTACCTACCGTTAGTCGTTTGGCGGGATGGTCTGCCGCTCCGGATGGAGGCCGCGACTACCCCGTAAGCTCAATATCCTTAGTCCGTTTCTGAGCTCGTGAAGAGAACTGCTGTCGAAGGATATCAAAACCGGCCACTTAAAGCCTTCTGAGCAGCCTGCTACACACTTTTTAAGGTTAGCACAGCAATTGAGCAGTTTATATAGCAATAGAGGGAATACACAGGACGGGTATGGTCAGGATTGGTATTTCGCGCGCATTCCAGTCCTCAGGAGCCACCAGCGAGGCGCCTGGCGCGGTCAAGTCGATGGCCCAGAAGACGCCAGAAAGCTCGCCGCAGCGCGGGCGTCTCTTCCGCTTCTCCTTATGCTGCCCGCTACGGCGGGCCCCCGTTCCCGCCGTTTCCGGCCGTTGCCGGACTCAAGGCGACAATCCAAACGTCACCCCTTGCCTCTCCTGTAATCAC
>JASHYZ010000334.1 GCA_030042795.1 Terriglobia bacterium
AGCCGAGCGAAGGTCAGCGCCGTTCGCTGCCTTTGACGCCGCTGCGCAAGGCAGGGCGCCCAGAAGACGTCGCGCGCACGGTCCTCTTTCTCGCCACCACGGCCGAGTTCATCACGGGACAGGTGATTCCGGTGGATGGGGGACAATCCATCGGATGATTATAAGTTCGGAGTTTCTCAGTTCTCAGTTCGGAGTTCCTTGGTTCGGAGTTGCTCAGTTCGGAGTTCTTAGGTTCGGAGTCGGTTGTAAGCTCGGTCTTCACTGGCTCGGAATGAGCAACTCCGAACTCCAAACTGGAAAACTCCGAACTAGGACTTCGAACTCCTCAACTTCGAACTCCGAACTGAGAAACTCCGAACTTCTCTCTGGCCAGCGCCAGTCCCTGCTCGCGCGTGGTGATTTGTCCCTCAAGCTGCGCATCGCGAACCGCGTCCAGAATCTCTTTGAAGCGCGGCCCAGGCTGATAGCCGAGCGCGATCAGGTCATGACCGTTCACCAGCGGCACAGGGCGCACTACTTCGGCCGGGGTCTCCAGCATCATCTGCCGCGCTGCCTCATAGATATCAAGATTACCGTGACTCGCCATGCAGTCCAGCCGATGAAGCTCCAGATGTTCCCCAAAACCGTCCAGGGCCAGGAATTTCAATTGGGTTGAGCGCTTCATTTGTCCAAAATCCTTGAACCTCATGTGCTGGCCCACCAGTTCCGCCACGCGCTCCGTTTCACGCGTCGAGAGCTTCAGCCGCCGGCAGATGTTCTCAGCGATTCTCACGCCTACCTCGACGTGCCCGTCGAAGCGGATGCGCTCGCGCACGCGAAATGTAGCCGGCTTGCCGATATCGTGCAGCAGCACGCCCAGGGCCAGCGTGGGCGTCACGGACTGCTCACCCTTGCCCAGCCCTTCGAGCATCATCAGCGTGTGCGTCCAGACGTCGCCTTCGGGATGAAATTCCGGCGGCTGGGCCACGCCTTGAAGCTTCTTGACTTCAGGCAGGACCTCCTTGAGCAGACCCGTCTGGTCGAGTAATTCAAAGCCCCGGCGCGCCGCGCCTTCCGTGAGAATCTTCAGAATCTCGTCACGGATGCGCTCCGCGCTTACCTCTGCGATGGCAGGCGCAAGCCGTCGAATGGCGTCGGCTGTCGCGGGATCAATCGCGAAATCAAAGCGGGCAGCGAATCGCACCGCGCGCAACATACGCAGACGGTCCTCGTGGAATCGAGCCGCAGGCTCGCCGATGGTGCGCAGCCGGCGCGCGCGGATGTCATCCTGTCCACCCACGAAGTCGAGCACCTGCTCCTTCACGGGATCGTACATCAGTCCATTGATGGTGAAGTCGCGCCGTCGCACGTCCTCTTCGGGCGTTTTCGAGTACTGCACTTTAGAGGGATGGCGGCCGTCGAGGTAGAGCCCGTCCGATCGAAAGGTTGCCACCTCCGTGGGCCCATCGTCCGCGGTGACCATCACGACGCCGAATTGCGCACCCACCATGAGGCTCCCTGGAAACAACTCGGCTACCACACCGGGCACGGCGTCCGTCGCCACGTCGTAATCCTTCGGCTCGCGGCCCATCACGAGATCGCGCACGCAGCCACCGGCCCAGTAGGCTTGATATCCGGCGGCGCGCAGCCGTTCCACGATAAGGAGCGCGTTTTGGCGCTTTGGACCCATGATCTTATTACATCAGGTTTGAGGCGCCCGTGACAGCCCGTCAATACCCATGACGCCCGGACCAGCATAGAGGAGCCTTCATCAAACGCTGCTGCCGGAGGAGAGGGCTACTTATTCTTAGACGGGACGAGCGTGCGGGTGCGGAGACCGAACGGATTGAAGCGGGCGCCAGCGCCGTCAAGATTCCACTCAAGAGAATCTTCTAATACGTCGATGGACAACATAGGGCTCGGGGCGAGATGCTGCGGCTCGGCTACACGTAGCGCAGCTTCCAAAACGCGCAGAAGTTTTCGCCGTGTTCCCATGGCCAGTGTGGTGCGTTCTCCTCGCAAGCGGAGACGCACTAAAGCGTGAGTAGCACGGAAGCCATAGTCATGATGAACGCGCTCAAACAGAAGTGGATTACAGCTTCTGCGGCGGTGTGTGTCGAGGCCCAATCCAGAGGTAACCCAATGCGCGCCCGCGCTCGCACTGAAGAAGGCCAAGCGATCATTGAGTTCGCCTTCGTCATGCCGGTGCTGTTCACTCTCGTCTGCGGGGTGATCGTGTTTGGAATCGCGCTCAACAACTATCTGGTGCTGACGAATGCCACCAACATCAGCGCGCAGCAGCTTTCGATCAGCCGGGGGCAGACCACAGACCCGTGCAACACGGCCGTGCAAGCATTCTACTCAGCCTCGCCCAACCTCATTCAGAGCAGTCTTACCTTCTCGTTTGTGCTGGATGGGACTTCCTACAGCGGGACGTCGTGCAGTAGCAGCAGCACCACCACAGGGGCCGCGGGAAATCTGGTGTCGGGCCAGACGGCACAGGTAACGGTAACGTATCCCTGCAACCTCACGTTCTTCGGATTCAACCCTGCTTCGGGCTGCACCCTCACGGCCAAGGTATCGGAGGTTATTCAATGAGGCGGGCAAGCGAATTAAGGGGCCCCGTGCCGCATGACGGCCAGAGCGGCCAGGCGCTCGTGCTGATGGTGCTCACCATTGTCGGTCTGCTCTCAATGGCCGCGTTCGTGATCGACATCGGCGCCCTCTATCTTTCCGATCAACAGCTCGTGGCGGCTACCGACGCAGCAGCCTTGGCGGGAGGGGCGGCCATTCCTAATGGCGACGCCACCAGCGTGGCCGCGCAGTACAGCGCCGCATCCGGGGATTTGAACAACTACCCGAATCTGCAGAGTGTTTCGGCCACGCCAACTTTGAAGTGCCTGACGTCTACGGGATTGGGGCTTCCCCCTTGCAGTGTTTACGGCAGCCAGACTGCAGCCAACGCCATCCAAGTGACGGAAACTGCCACCGTGGCGACGTTCTTCGCCAAAATATTCGGCGTCAAATCCGTCACCCTCTCGGCTACCGCCACAGCAAGCGCCAAGGGCGGATCGGGCAGCGCCTACAATGTGATGCTGGTTCTCGACACGACGAGGTCGATGAATGACGTGGACGCGGACTGCAATAACCTTACACAGGAACAATGCGCGCTAGGCGGCATCCGGACGCTGCTGGGCGAGCTCAATCCCTGCTCCGTCAGCCTGTCGAGCTGTCCCGCGGCCACCAGTGGCAACGTCCCGAGTCCGGTAGATGAGATCGGCCTGATGGTTTTCCCGGGGCTAACGCCCAAACAGACTTCAACCCTGGACACCCCGCCCATCCAGGCCCCGACAGCATCGGATGATTACACGTGCCCGACCTCGAACCCTTCGATCACGTCGTACAACAATAACCCCGGATATCTGATCCTTCCTTTCCAAAGTGACTACCGAACGTCAGACACGGCGACCGCTCTGAACACCGCTTCTGACATCGTGGTCGCGGCCGGTGGAGGGAGTTGTCAGGGCCTGCAGGCTCCGGGCGGCGAGGGTACCTTCTATGCCGGCGCAATCACCGCCGCACAGGAGTACCTGGTTGCGAATACAAGGCCTAACGTGAAGAGCGTGATGGTGATCCTGAGCGACGGCGACGCAACGGCTTCGAGTACGCAGATGGGGGGCAAAGCCACGAGCTACCCAGCCTCGCAGGAGTGCTCTCAGGCTGTCACCGCAGCCAACAATGCCAAGAGCGCCGGAATCTTGATCTATTCTGTTTCCTACGGCTCCGAGATTACAGGATGCCCCACGGACACCAGCCCAACAATCACTCCATGCCAGACGATGTCAGACATCGCGTCCACACCTTTGTCGACGTATTTCTTCTCCAACGCAAACTCGCAAACCGGAACCACCGTGTGCTCCGGCGGACGGCCAAACTCCGGCTTGACCAGTGTCTTCAGCCAAATCGCGGCGGATCTCACCGTGGCCCGGTTGATCCCCAACAACACAACATAGACACTTCGGGAAGATCTAGCAGGCTGCGGAAAGAACCTTGGCACCCTGTGTGCCGATCCCTTCGCTTGCGCTCAGGGTGACGGATACCGCGGTCTGACACTCCCTCTCACCGCGGCCCTTATCAAGACACCATCTTATAAATCTACTATTAACCACTTCTTATGAGTATAATTAACCTGCGATGACAGCCGGGTGGCAAACTGAGCGAGGACGGCGACGCTGGCTGACGCTCTTCGTGAGTGGAACACGTATACCAGCCACACCGTGCGAGCGTGGCGCCAGCGTCCTGGAGATGGCCTTGCTGCTTCCCGTCCTTCTGCTTCTGTTCGTCGGGCTTATCGACTTTGGCCGGGCATACTACCTCAGCACCGAGGTCTCGGCGGCGGCCAGCGCCGGAGCTCTCTACGGCAGCCAAAACACGACGGCCGCCCAGGACACCAACGGGATTAAGACGGCAGCGCTCGCCGGCGCCCCCAACGTGAGTGGCATGACTGTTCCCACCGTCGCGATCGCCTGCGAGTGCTCAGGCAGTACAGCGTCTGTCTCCTGCAGCAGTCCGGGATGTAGCGGCTCCAGTCACATGATCGAGTGGCTCACCGTGGGCACGAGCGCCACTTATAAGCCCCTGTTGCCCTATCCGGGTGTTCCGTCGTCGATCACCTTGGCGGGACAGGCAACCCTTCGGGTAGGTCAGTAGCCATGAAATCCGGAAGTGAAAGTGCGTGTGGCAGTTCTCTCGTCGAGTTCGCCCTAGTTCTAACGGTTCTATTCATGCTGATTTTCGGAATCATCGATTTCAGCCGGGCGGTGTACACCTATAACTTTCTCTCCGGCGCAGCCAGTGCCGGAGCGCGATACGCGATGGTGCGGGGCGCTACCTGCACCACTTGGACTACGGCATGCCCCGCAGCCGCCTCGGACGTCACGAACTATGTGCAAAGTATTGTCCCGGCTGGAATTTCGGTGACGAGTTCGTCGACCTGTCCGGCCAGCCCTTCAAGCACCACAGGAACGCTGTCGGTGTGCGCCACTTGGCCGGGCACGGGCGGCAATGGAAGCGCATGCGTTGAAAGTAGCGGCAAGAGTAACACCCCCGGTTGTGTCGTACAGGTGCAAGTGCAATACGCCTTCAACTTCAGCCTTCCCTTCCTGCCTCGCTCGTCGGCGTACACCATGACGGCGACCTCACAAATGGTGATCTCGCAGTAGAGTTGGTTAGCCATTTCCTCAACTCGTGCCGCCGACAGCGAAGGCGGCCAGGAAGCCTATGTCCCGGCGCATGAAGTTAGCTAGACAGTTGAGTAGTGATAGGGTATTGACACTGCAGTATAACACCTATAGTATACCAGCAGTAATAGCTGAGCGCTGTGCCGTCGGCGTCGACTTCAGAAACTTGCCACCACGATGAGTGAAGAAGCCATTCGCGTTTGGTTTGACACGCCGGATGCCGGTTTCGGCCAAGTCGTGGGCCGCGCTCTGGGGCCCGGCTTTGAAGTGGAGGTGATCGGCGGTTCCGGCCGTGGCGGCGTACGAGAGTACCAGAAGCCGTTTGACGGGGTGCTGCTGGACCTCCGGGTTGCAGGTAGCGGCACCGAAACGGAGTCGGCCTTGGCGCGCTTTCTCGATCAGCTCCGCCAGGCGAGCCTGAACCCACCGGTGATCGTCATCGTGGGTGATGACGATCCCACGCTGGTGTGCAGCTTGATGGAAAAGGGCGCCTACGACGCGGTATCGAACCCTCCCAACGTGATGGAACTCCGTCTGTTGCTTCGCCGCGCCCACCGGCTTCATCGCGTGGAAGCCCAACTGCGTCAGTTGAGGTCCGAATTGCCTGCCGCGGGCCGGCTCGACGAGCTCATCGGCGTCACGGAGAACATGCAGCGAACCTTTGCCCTGGCGCGGAAGGTGGCGCCCTGTGACGTCACGGTATTTCTCACCGGCGAGACGGGTACAGGCAAAAGCATGCTGGCGCGTGCCATTCATCGCCTGAGCCCGCGGAGCGCAGCCCAATTTGTCCCCTTTTCGTGCGCGAACCTGCCGGAAAATCTGGCTGAAGACGAACTCTTCGGCCATGAGCGCGGAGCCTTCACGGGCGCGGTGGCTCTCCGCCGCGGGCGGTTCGAGGTGGCCGACGAGGGCACTTTGTTCCTCGATGAGGTCGCTGACTTGCCGCTGGGGCTGCAGGCCAAGCTGTTGCGCGTGCTGCAGGAAAGGACTTTCGAGCGCCTGGGTAGCAATTCGTCCCTGACGGTCAACGTCCGGTTGATCTGCGCCACCCATCGCAACCTGGAGGAGATGGTGAAGCGCGGTGAGTTTCGCGAAGACCTTTACTACCGCCTTAACGTGATTCAGCTTCACCTACCGCCGCTGCGGGAGCGAAGGGCTGAAATCGCCGTGCTGGCCCAGCACTTTGTGGAGCGTTTCAGCCGCGAGTTCGGGAGTAAAGCGAAGAGTCTTTCCGCGGTGGCTGTTCGGGCGCTGGAGGATTACGCCTGGCCGGGTAACGTCCGCGAGCTCGAAAATGTGATTCAACGCGCCGTGGTTTTGGCGGAAGGCCCTGCCATCGAGATCTGGGACCTGCCCCCGAATATGCAGACCGGCATGGAGCCGCCGGCAGGCTTACACTCCTATGAGGATGAGATCCGCGACTTTAAGCGGCGGCTGATTGTGCGCACCCTTCGCGAGTGCGGCGGGAACAAGGCGGAGACGGCCCGCGTGCTCAGCGTGGCGCGCGGCTACCTGCATCGCCTGATCAATGATCTCAAAATTCAGTCTGAGGAGATCGTTCCCGCCGGGTCCGATTCCGAGGCTGATGAGACGCTGAGTCCCGCCGTAATGTAGCCTATGTGTTAGGTTACACGCCATGGCACTCCTCGAAGACTCGGCTGAAGATACGGTAGCACGCCTCGTGTCGGCTCCGAGTTTTGCCGAATCCTGCTGCCTTCCCCTCCTGCTGAGCAGCCAAAAACCCGACGGCGGGTGGGGTTACTCTGCCCGAGCCCGAAGCAGCACCGAGGCTACATCCTGGGCCCTGATGGCCCTTTATTCCACGAAGGGCCAAGGGCACGGTGAACCGATGCTGCGAGGGTTGCGTTACCTGTGCCAGGCGCAGTTGCCCGACGGGTCTTGGCCCGCGTATGTGGGCCAAAGCACAGGCTGCTGGGCGACTTCCCTGGCTTGCCTTGCGCTCCAGGTTCAAGCTCAATTCCCTACCGCGGTGGCTAAAGGTCTGGCCTGGCTCGTGGAAGCTTGGCCCAGCGAGGGAAGCTTGTGGTGGCGGCTAAGAACCCGATTGCTGGGGGCGCCTGCCGTCGTGCGGCAGGACAGCTCCTTGCGGGGCTGGAGCTGGACGCCCGGCACGGCGAGCTGGGTTGAACCTACCTCGTACGCCCTTATTCTGTTACGCCGCGTTGCACGCGAGCTTCGTCCAGCCGGTGCGGACAAGCGAGTGCGCATGGCCGAAGCCATGCTTTTTGACCGCATGTGCCCTGGGGGCGGCTGGAACAGCGGTAATCCTCGAGTGTACGGCGTTGCGGGCGCACCTCGCGTGGGCCCAACGGCGTGGGCACTGCTGGCATTGCAGCATCCTGGTGCAGACACCAGGAACCAAAGCAGTCTGGATTGGCTCCAAGGCGTGTATGGCGAAATCGGTGGAGCGGCCTCGTTGAGCTTGGCGCACATGTGCCTACGGGCTTATGGACGGCCGCTGCCGCCGCTTGAACCGGCGCTGTGCGATCTCTACACGCGGAATCAATTCCTCGGAAATCTGTTGGCATTTTGCTGGGCCGCGATCGGCCTAAGCGGCAAGCCCATCTTCCTTGCGTCGGGTGAGGCGAAGGGTGCTGGCGCATGAGTCTCATGTCCAGCGCCCTTCAGCCTTCGTTCGCGCGCCCGCCTTCCCAGGTTGCCATCCGGCGAGTTTCAAACTACCAGGCTGACCTGACGGAAATCATTTCAGAGACTCTGCGCGAGTTTGGCATTGCCGTTCGTGGAAAGAACGTGCTGCTGAAGCCGAATTTTGTGGAGCCGGATCCGGCCGGCGTGATCAATACGCATCCTGCGGTAGTGAGTGCGGCACGCGAAAGCTTCTTGCGTCTTGGGGCGCGGGAAGTCAGGGTGGGTGAAGGGCCGGGCCACGAACGCGACACCGAAGCCATCCTCGAAACAATCCGATTACGAGACTATCTGGGACCACTGCCCGGTGTGTTCGTTGATCTGAATCTGGACGATGTTGCGGCGGTCGCCCTGCGTACCCACGCTTCGAGCCTAAAGGAAATCTTCTTCCCGAAGACGGTCCTCAATGCGGATTTCGTAGTCTCAATGCCAAAGCTCAAAACGCATCACTGGGTGGGCGCGACGCTCTCGCTAAAGAATATGTTTGGCATCGTTCCCGGAAGCTGCTATGGCTGGCCGAAGAACGCGCTGCACTGGGCCGGCATCACACAGTCGATTCTCGATATCAATGCCACGGTTCGGCCAGACTTTGCGATTGTCGATGGCATTGTGGGTATGGAAGGCAACGGGCCCATCCAAGGCGCAGCCAAACCATGCGGAGTTCTCGTGATGGGGGACGATCCGGTAGCGGTTGACGCCACCTGCGTCCGCATGATGGGCCTGATTCCAGAGCGCATCGACTATCTCAAGCGGGCCGGAGGCCTGCTCGGCCACCTGAGCACAAATAAGATTCGTCAGCTCGGGGAGAGCCTCGCGAGCGCCAGAACTCCGTTCGCGGTGCTCGATACGTTCCGCGGATTGAGAGACAAATGGCACGGGCTCCCAGCCCGTGCTGCCACGGCGAAACCCGAGAGACTGAATTCTGATGGCAACCACTGACTCGCTGGCTGCTCCCATCGGTCTAGAGCTTCCCACAAGGAAAGCGTTCCTGAAGGACTCGATTTCCTTTCCCGCCATGCTGGCGGCGCTGCTGGTGGCGGCGGCCTTTGTATCCTTGCGTAAGTTTGCTGTGGATCCGGACGTCTGGTGGCATATCAAGGTGGGTGCCACGATTCTTTCCACGCACCAATGGCCGGCCTCAGATCCATATTCGTTCACCGCTTCGGGTACGCCTTGGATCGCGTATGAATGGTTGGGCGACGTGCTGCTGGCCGCGTTGCAACACGCAGGGGGCTTGCGCGGACTGCTGGCATTTGATTTCGCCGTGGGCGCCAGCGTTCTACTGGCCCTCTATGCGCTCGCCTCGCTGCGCTGCGGCAACTCCAAGGCGGCCTTCGTGGCTACTGCAGTGGTCCTGCCGCTGGCCTCCGTTTCCTTCAGCGTGCGTCCGCAGATGTTGGGCTACTTGTTTCTGATCCTGATGCTCATCATCCTGGAACGATTCCGCCAGGGCCGCAAGGGAACGCTCTGGCTGCTGCCCCCGCTGTTTCTTGTTTGGGTGAATACGCACGGCACTTTCTTTGTTGGCGTGTTCGTGCTGGCCGTCTATTGGCTCGGCGGCATGGTTCGCATTCAACGGGGAAGTCTACAGTCCGCGCCCTGGACTTTAGGTGAGAGGCTGCGCTTGGCACTGGCGCTTCTCCTCAGCCTCATCGCTCTGACAGTCACACCCTATGGCGTCAGGCTGGCTGCCTATCCGCTGGATATGGCGTTTTCGCAGCCCATCAACGTGGCCAACGTGGAGGAATGGCAGTCCATGCCGTTCAATATGCTGGGTGGGAAGCTATTTCTGGCTCTGATCGTGGTGTTTATCCTGGCGCAGGTGGCGACTCAAGCGAACTGGCGGTTAGAGGAGATCGTGTTGTATCTCGCAGCGGTAGTTATGGCGTGCCTTCACGCCCGATTCCTGCTGCTTTTTGTTCCGCTTTGCGCTCCGATATTGGCGGTGATTCTGGCTCGATGGATTCCGCGCTACGAGCGCACTATCGATCACTTCGTGTTGAATACCGTCTTGATGTTTTTAGTGGTGGCTGGCATCGCTTGGTTCTTTCCGTCCCAGAGTCAACTTGAGAATCTGGTGGCCGGCCAGTTTCCGGTGAAGGCTGTTGACTACTTGCGCGCACACCCTATTTCGGGCCGCATGTACAACAATTACGGCTATGGGGGTTACCTGATCTGGGCCCTGAGCGGACAGCGCAAAATCTTCATTGACGGCAGGGGCGACGTCTACGAGCGCGCCGGCGTGTTCTCGGATTACCTGGCGATTTCCCGGCTCGCGCCGAGCGCCTTGCTCTTACTGCGTGCGTATGAGATCCAGTCCTGCCTGATCGAGCGCGACGAACCGCTCGGCACCGTGCTGGCGGCGCTGCCGGATTGGCAGGAAGTCTACCATGACAAGCTGAGCGCGATATTTGTGCGGAACGGCGTGAGGGCGAGTACGGTCGCGCCGCAAGCAACGGACAGGTGACGAAGTTACGAGAGGCTCCTGACGGCTCGGCCCGATATCACTTCG
>JASHYZ010000335.1 GCA_030042795.1 Terriglobia bacterium
AAAGGGCGGTAGTGTATCTTATTGCTTATGTCTCAGGCGTTATTGACCGGCCTTTTGGCATACGCGGGGTACGCTCTGGAGTTCGGGCTGCTCGTGGTCTTGCTCCTGCGAGGTTATGCGAACCGTTTGACTTCGCTGGTAGTGTTCGTGGCTACTGTGTTTGCGGTCGATGCCATCGCGCGTCCCTGGACTCTTTATCATTACGGCCAAGAGTCACGCGAGTACTTTCTCTGGTATTGGTTCACCGAACTGGTGTTGGTTCTTGGGATCTTTTTGCTGATTTGCGCTTTCTTCCGTCGCGCCTGCTCGCGACACCCGGAAGTGTGGGCCTTCGTGAGGCCAGTTTTGGCGCTGGTATTACTCCTCGTAACTGCCGTTTCTTGCTTCGCTTTCAGGCATCACTATCATGAGCTTAGGAGCCGCTATATTTACGAGTTTAGCGAGAACTTGTATTTTAGCTGTGTGGTATTGAACACGGTGCTCTATCTGATGGTTCAGCGGTTTCAAGACGCGGATGGACAGTTGCCGCTTTTGGTTTGTGGGCTCGGAATTCAATGCGCGGGGCCTGCCGCAAATTCTGCCTTGGCATATCTCGCGGGCAATCAGGGACCTGCCCGCGCCCTCCTGGCGTACCTGTCACCACTGTGTACGCTAGGGATGCTGGCAGTCTGGTTGTACGCGGTCATCCGCGAGCCTCAAGATGTCAAGGGTTTGAACAGGTCAAGTCAAGGAGTTCCGGTCCCGGCGTGATGAGGTATTTGATAGGCTTGGTGTAATCTCCGGAGGGTAGAATGGTTTCAGCTACGCTTATTCTGATCGGTTCACTAGCGCTCTTCCTTTTCTATTTGCAAGCGGTGTGCGAGCAAATACTGCGCCGCCGATTTGAGGATCCACTCCCTGACCCCATCGTCGAGGCCAATCGCCTTGAGTTCCCCTTCGTCCGCAACGCGCTCGAGGAATTTGACGCTCCGGTAGATTATACGCGATTCCGCGTGCAGCTTAAGTGCGACTACTTGGCGTTGACGTACTTGTTACGAAACGCAGCGAATCAGAGTCATCGCCTCTCGCGTTCAGAACGGTTGCTGGCAGCTTACTTTGGAGTGCTCTCAGCACTGTTAGCGGTGGTGCATCTCCTCGGCAGGCTTGAGAAGCCGGTTTTTTTAAAAATGACTGCCGTGCTGGAGTACTTTGCCAACGTACTGGGTGAGCGAATCAAGCACGTTCGCTTCGGCAACCTTACCGCCTCTGAATATCTGATGAGCCTCTAAACGAGTGGAGAGGAGTGCGCCATTCCTCCTGCGCTCGCCCTGCCTCTCTGTACGGTTCTGCTCACTCCGCCGGAAATGTGAAGCGCAGGCCTGCCACGAAGTTCAGCGGCAACGCCGGGTAACCCAACACCTCTTCGTAGTGCTTGTCCAGCAGGTTGTAAAGTCTGCCGTACAATTCCAGACGCCGGTAGGCACAGTAAGAGAATCCGCTGTCCAGCCGCCCCTACCTCAAATTGACCCACTACCAGAACTTCAGAAGTCTCTCAATCAGCCGCATACCAGCCTGCCATTCCCAGCGAAGTCTTTCACCTCAACACCGACGGGCTTCGCTCGGATCTCAGGTGGCAAATTACAGATTTCAAGATCTCAGGAATCTGTGACATTTGTTCAGATCTTGCCTTGATCCGAGGTCTAGCGATGCAAGAAGAATCCCTCAGTTCACCCAACGGTCAGGGTCCTTTCGCTCGTGCTTCTGCATGTACATTTCGAACTTGCGGCGCATTCGGGCTCGACGCCATTCCTCATACTGGCCCCGAAGGTCAAACCCCGGCCCCCTCCGCTGGCCGGTCCGCAGCGTGCGAAGGTAGATGTAGCCAAAGAGCATGCCGCCCAGGTGCGCAACGTGGCTCACGCCGGAACCCGGTTGCGTGAGCGAGGCCCAGAACTCGATCAGTCCCATGATCAGCACAAACCACTTGGCCTTTACAGGAACAACAAACCAAAGAAAGATCGGCCGATCGGGGAAGAGCACCCCGTACGCCAGCAGAACTCCGTAGACCGCGCCCGAATTCCCGATGGTGGGCACCAAGCTGGAAGGCTGGAGCACTACACTGAACAATCCTGCTCCGATTCCGGTGAGAAAGAAGTAGGTGAGGAAGCGTCGTGATCCCCAGGCGCGCTCCAGATCGTAGCCGAACATCCAGAGCGCGAAGAGGTTGAAGATAATATGGAACCACCCGCCATGCAGGAAGAGGTAGGTGCCGAGCTGCCACACAAACAGGTTGTGCGTCACATCGTACGGAATGAGCCCGAAATACAAGGTGCCGAAAGGAACAGGAGCCTGCAGGAGCTGCGCCGGAACATAAGTTACCAGGAACACCACTGAAGTCAAGATCACCAGCGACTTCACCACACCGGTAAGAGGCGGTCCGAAGGAAATCTGAGGCTGGCTGTAATTCGGCATGTTTTAAGCCTAACAGCGACGGCTCGCGAGTGACAAGCGACGAAAGCAGCGGGCTGTCACACGCGCTGAACAGTGGCCGGCGCTTCTCATTCCACGGGCGCGACGCTGACGTCGTCCACCCACACTTTACCGGCAATGTTATTGTCCAGTTTCTGGCTGGGAACACGGGTGATGCATACGGTCACGTAGGGGACTTGCGGTTTGAAGTCGACACTTAGCAGACTCCAGCCCGTATTGGTGCCGACGAGCTGATCTGAAAAGGCATTCAGGCCATGGGGGTTTAGTGTGTCAAAAACCTGCAGACGAGGCCCGCTGTCCGTGGTAATGCCGGCAGTCTTCATGTAGACTCGAGCCTGATAGGCTACGCCAGGCGTGACCTTCACCCATTGCAGCAAGCCTTGATAGGCTAAATTGCCTTTGCCGGTAAAGGCAATTAGCATGGAATGTCCGCTGGAGTGAAATGTTGCGCTATCCTGGGTGACGTAAACGCCGGGAAAATTAAAGATCCGCCAGCCGAAGCCGAAGTTCTCGATTCCCTGCTCGAAGTCGCCGTTCGCCACCAGGTTGCCTGGAGCCGCTGATTCCGTAATCGTCTTGCGCTTTCGCAAGTCGGTCCACACGCTATAGGCCTCGTCAGGCTGGTGGATTCCCATGAGCCAGTTCATGTATGTTGCCGCCACGTGGGCATCGAACGGGGATGGGTTCGCCGCAATGAGCTCCCAGACCTTTTTTGCCTCAGGCGCCTTGTTCTGCCCGACGAGAAAGTAGAGGTAGGAAAATTCTGCAGAAAGACGGTCCGGGATGAGTGTAGCCAGAATCTGGTCCCCGTCCCCAATCGCCTTCCAGGCCGTACTAAAGATCACGCCGTTGTACTCATCGGTGCCGGCCAGCACCACCTTGAAATGACGCATGGCCTCGTTGATGTTGCCATGCAACAGAAAGAAATTGGCTATAGCCCATTGAAACCCAGGCAAGTTGGGAGCCAAGTAGTCTGCCCGCCGCAGGCTCGCCTCGGCCTCGTCGATCTTGCCCGCCACGACTTGCGCGGCGCCCAAATCGAGCCACGGCTGAGCATCCATGGGGTTGAGTTGGGTCGCGCGCGTCAACTCTGCAATCGCGCGGACGGGGTCAATATCTGACAAGCTGTATTGATAAATACGGCCAAGCTTCAGATGATAATCTGAGTTGCCAGGGTCAAGGCGCGACGCCAGGCCGAGATTTTCGGCGCTAAACCTGCGCGAAACAACATCAGCGAGGTAGGCCTTCCCTACCCAGAGGGTGAGAATCACGAACGCGGCTGACTGCAATGCAATCAATGCGAGCTTCAGAGATAAGCTCTTAATTTCAATTCGCATTCCGGGCGATGCTCCTCGTTTTGCGAAAGATCCGCAACACCCGCAGTCTGACGCCGGCAAAAGCGCCTTGCGGGCCGCGCTTGCAGCTTATGTTAGCACGATTCACGCAGTCGCTGGTGCCGCTGTCGCGAACGCCATAGCATGAAAATTTACACAAAGCCACCCAGTCAACGCACGGCAGACGCCATCCGAGTTTCCACACAGA
>JASHYZ010000336.1 GCA_030042795.1 Terriglobia bacterium
GCGGGAAGCTGGCCAGGCCCTCCTTCACGAGATCCTGCGCGCCCGCCAGGGTGCGCAATTGGTCAAGCGTTCCGAACGCGCCCAGCGAACCGCCCAGGGGCGCCACGCACTGCGCGCTGTCGGTAGTGCCAAAGCAATAGGCCGTAGCGGACCCCGCCGGAAGAGTGGTGATGTTCTGGATCGCGGCCTGCCGGGCCATCGCCTGGGGATCGAGACGTCCGGACGCCAAACCTTCAAAAGTCATACCGTCGCCTGCCAGTTGCCAGGCCAGCACAACCTCGTTGATGTCGCTTTCCTGGACGCCCAGGCTGGCAAGCTGAGTCTCCAAGGAACGCAGGCTGGGCGCCAGGTAGTGCTGATGCAAGGTCGCGTAGTCGGGCAGAGCGCGCAACTTGGAAACGTTGGAGTATTCCAGCCGTATGGTGTCCGGCGGGAAGCTGGCCAGGCCCTCCTTCACGAGATCCTGCGCGCCCGCCGCCCCGGCCGCCGCCGTGACGGCTAAGCCGAACGCCAGCGCTTTGAATCCACTCTTGCTCATGAAAGACCTCCCAACCCCATACGTACTAGGGATGACCGTGGCGCGCCTTCGGTTGTAAACGGGACGCCCAGCAGGCGCTGTTTCAGGTAGCCGCCGCTTCAGTCATTGCGGTTCGCCGGCCCAGCCGCGCTCGCATGGGCCAAGCGTCAAGCGGACATCAGCAAAGGTCGCGAGTGAAAAATCCGCAGCAAGCTACCGCACTCCCTAATGCGCCAAGAGGACTTGGGAACTTCTCCAGCAGCCGTCTCAATCAATTCACGGTCAAAACTGAGTGAATGACGTGATTGAGGCTGCCGTCTACTCCCGTGATAGCAATCGTGTAGTTGCCTGCCGGCGTATAGGTAGCCGGGCCGTTGGAAACTCCGCAACCGAACCAGGCGAATACCAGCAAGGCGATGCCCGCGATGGCCACAAAGCGGAACGGGAGCCGGGCATCCCTTCGCCGCGCCCAAGCACCGGCCGCGAGCAGTCCGGCCGCGAGAAGTACGACCAGCCAAGTGAGCGGCGGCTGGCGGTTGCCGAAGCCGGGCGGTGTGAACGACTTCGCGGTGGTGGTGACAGTCACTGTCGCCGTGTAATTGCTGGTTGTGGTCGGTGTGATCGAAGTCGGCGAGATAGTGCACGAGCCTGCCGGTATAGCCGGCGAAGTGTTGCAGCTCAGCGTGACTTCGTCCGTAAAATCCTGCGACGGTGTCAACGTCAACATAAAGGTCTGAGACTGGCCAGCCGACGCCGAAGCGGTGGCGGGGGTCATGGCCAGAGCGAAGTCGGTTCCGACGCCCTGAAGCCCCACCGTCTGAGTAGCGCTGGATGTCCCTCCGGCGTTGTCGGTAACGGTCACCGAGCCGCTCAATTGCCCAGCCTGCGTGGGACTGAAGGTGACGCTGATGGTGCAGTTAGCAGCCGCGGCGAGAGAGCTGCCACAGGTGTTGGTCTCGGCGAAGGGTCCGGTGGCCGCAATACTGGTGATGGAAAGCGCCGCGCTGCCCTCATTGGTGAGGGTCGCGTTCATGGCGGCACTGGTGGTGGTGGAGGCTTGGGCGCTAAACGTCAGCGCGCTCGGAGAGAAGCAAACGCTGGGAACGCCGCCGGAAACTGCTGGGACTTCGGCCACGAACACGTCGTTGTTACCACCCGTCGCCGATTGAAACGGCGATTGCGTCGGAAAGTTGTTGGAGCCCGTATAGCCTGTCAGGAAGCTGTCACCGCTCGAGTCGGTCGCCACAGCCCTGGCGACGTCTGTCGTACTGCCCCCCAGATAGGTTGAAAACTCCAGGCCGCAACCTTGCGGGTTCAGCCGGGTGAGAAAGACGTTGGTCTTGCCGTTGTTAGCGCTTTGGATGGGATTGAGCGTCGGGAAGGTTGGGGAATTAGTAGAACCTACGACGTGGGCCACCCCTGTCGAGTCGACGGCCACCGCGTAGCCGGTGTCGGCGTTGCTGCTGCCGCCTCCCAGATAGGTGGAATAGACCAAAGTGGAACTTGGGCAGGGCGCGGACCCACCGCAAGTGTTCAGTTCGGCCACAAAGGCAGCCTGGGTCGAACCTCCTGCCAGCTTGGTTTGAAATGCGTTCTGCGTGGGGAAATTAGTCGACTGGGTGTCTCCCGTCACGTAGGCGTCACCGGAGGAATCCACAGCGAGTCCGTAGGCTTGGTCCAGGCTGGTACCGCCCAGATAGGTGGAGTAGCCAAGGGTGATGTTGGCGCCAGAAAACACCAACCTGGCGACGAAGGCGTCGCCCTGCCCTCCGTACGATGCCTGGTAAGCCGAGGCCGTCGGGAAGTTGTTTGAGGTTGTCTCCCCGGCAACGTAAACGTTGGGCGCACCAACGGCAATCGCGTAAGCCGTGTCTTGGCCGGCTCCGCCCAGATAGGTGGAATAGGCCAGCTTAGTGCCTTGGGACTGGATCTCCGATACAAAGACGTTAGCCGTACCCTTGAGCGTTTGCTGGTAAGAATTTGCCACCGGAAAATCATTCGCTGACGTGCTTCCAGCGACGTAGACGTTCTCGGACCCATCCAAGCCGATGGCGTTGCCGTCGGTTGAAGGGACAGCGCCCGCGTTCGCCGTGGTACCCCCCAAGAAAGTCGAAAAGACCAACGCCGACCCCGCCGGGTTCAGTTCAGTGATGAACGCATCGCCAAAAATATTCCCCGTTGTCTGAATTACGCCCCCGGTAGTAGGAAAATCGGTGGAACCCGTACCTCCCGTTACGTACGCGTCTCCCGCCGAATCAACAGCGATGGCTGACGCACTGTCGCCTCCGCTGCCGCCAAGAAACGTCGAGTATTCCAACGCAGACCCGCTGGAGTTGATCTTGGCAACAAAGGCGTTCGATAACCCGCTCGCACATGAGGCACAACTTCCGTCGGCCGATGGTAATGGATTCTTGGTCGGGAAATTGGACGAGTAGGTCTGGCCAGCGAGGTAAGCGTTGCCCGAGGAATCGATTGCGATGCCGTATGCCAAGTCGTTCCCGCTGCCGCCTAAGTAGCTCGAATAAGTCAAGGCCAGCGCCGGGTCAATCACCAACGGCCGTGTAGGGTCGTACTTTGCGACTTCGAACTTCACCTGGTGACCGGTTAGCCGATAGTGGCCCTCGACCTCAGTTCGCGGTTGTCGGTTGTCGGTTGCCGGTTGATAGACTACTGGCTTTTGAAAGCGCATCTCGCCGCCGTTGGTACTTATTAGGAGGTCGCCATTGGCTGCCAGTTGGAGGGAATAGGGAGTCGAGAGTGGGGAGTTGAGAGTTCGGCGCGAGTTCCGTTTTTCGAGTTTCGCGTTTCGAATTTCGAATTTCGAATTCCCATTCCCACTGCCTACTGCCTTCCGCTTACTGCCTTCTGTACTCACGAACGCCAGCCTGATGGCGCTTGGGTCGGCGCCAGGAGCTACTACGAAGTCGTACTCCAATTGACGCTGGTTGCCGTAATACACGAGATCGACGCCCGGATACACGTCCCGATACTTCACCTTGGCATAGGTGGGCACGTTGGTTCGCCACTTCGCCGGATCGTTGCCCAAGAAGTAGTTCGCTTTGCCGGGAAGCTCGTCGAGGCCGCTGACCTCAGCATTGGGGTTCGCGCCGACGAGGGACATTCTCAAAACTGCGTCATTTGTCCGTTGTCCTTGGCTCTTGCCTGTTGGCTCTTGTCTGTTGGCCTTTGCCTGTTGGCTCTTGAGCGCCAGCACCGCCTCGCGGCCGGTGAGGAACAGCGCGTAACCGGCGCCTCGCGAAAGAAACTTTACCTGGGGACCGCTCTGGCCTTCATTGGCTTCGAAACTCAGCGGCAATTGGGCGAAAACGCCCTTCCAGCGGTCGTCCTTGGCGGTGCCACGGCCGTCCAAATCAAGCCTGGCCTGCCCACTAACCTTCGAGTTTGCAGCCCGAATACCCGTGGCTTTCTTACCCTCAGCCCTGGGACCGGACGCCCAAGACCGCAGGACAAGAAGAATTGCACCAAGAGCCGATAAGCATAAAATGAACCCCATCCAGCGGGCTAACCCGCGCACACGGGGATTAGTGCCAACCATAATGAAACGCCTCCAGAAACAACCTTGGCCTCGCATCATCCGGGGAAGCAGGATAAATACGTCGAAATAACCTAACATTTGAAGGCCTTGGAAGTCAACGCGACGGGCGTTACCTAGAGTGCTATTTCGAGCCTGGTTCAGCGACAGCCATCGAAGCTGGTAGTGGGTCAATTTGAGGTAGGGGCGGCCACAAGGGCTTCCCCCTACCTCAAATTGACCTACTACCAGGAAATCCGGTCCTTTATTTTCAACAACATTCCACATAAGGCGCAAAAATTTTAGTTAAATGTTTTTGGAAAGGGTTATACCTTCGGGGGAGCGCACGCGAGCCAGCGCGGCGTGGGCCACATGGGCCACACCCCAAAGAAGACCGCAGCACAGAGATCGTCGAGGCCAAAGAGGGTCTTGTCGGTGTCCTCAATGCTGCCTGTAGCACAAGCTCTTCGGTTCCCCGCTGGACACGACGAACCTGTTAACCTGGCGCGGCCCTTGG
>JASHYZ010000337.1 GCA_030042795.1 Terriglobia bacterium
CCGCCGAAGCCATTGACTCCAGCGCAGCGCTCCGCACACTCAACCGCCTGATCGAATTCACCAACCGCCACTGATGCACCCCTTTGACTTCCGCACCTGGGGAGAAGGTTCAACGGGCTGCCGCTGATCAGCAGCGCCGTCTCGAATCTACACCCCGGTAGTACGCCTGCCTACTCAAAGTGTTCCTTCCTCACCGTAGCGCGCTCAATGCGATCGAGGTTCGGCGCGTACCCCAATCCCGATGTTTGCGGCACGCGGATGGTTCCAGCGGCGCTCACGGTTACTTCGGGATCAATGATATCTTGGCTCCAGTAGCGGCGGCTGGCCGACACGTCGCCCGGCAAAGTAAAACCCGGCAGCGTCGACATTGCGATGTTGTGCGCACGGCCGATACCGGACTCCAGCATCCCGCCGCACCAGACGGGAATGTTGTGGGCGCGGCAGACCTCGTGCACCTCGCGCGCCGAAGTGAAGCCTCCCACGCGGCCCAGTTTAATGTTAATAATCTTGCAGGCGCCCGCTTCGATAGCCTTGCGTGCGTCGTCGGCGTCGTGGATGGACTCGTCCAGGCAGAGCGACGTCTTGATTTCGCGCTGCAGACGGGCGTGATCAATGATGTCGTTCCAGTGGAGCGGCTGCTCGATCATCAACAGGTAGAAGCGGTCGAAGTTTTTCAAGTGCTCGATGTCAGCGAGCGTGTAAGCGGAATTGGCATCCACGGAGAGAACGATGCGGGGAAAACGTTCCCGCACCCGCTCGAGCACGTTCACGTCCCAACCGGGCTTTACCTTCAACTTGATGCGCTGATATCCGGCACTAACTTCACACTGGATTTTTTCAAGCAGTTGCTCGATAGAGTCTTGTATCCCAATCGATACCCCGCTCGGAATCTCCTCGAGAGTGCCGCCGATGACCTTTGACAGTGGCAAACCCTCTTGCTGAGCTCTGACGTCCCAGAGCGCGTTCTCGAGCGCAGCCTTGGCCATGTTGTGACCACGAATCGGTTTGAATCTGCAGGCAATCTCCGATGGGCCGGACATCTCACGCCCGAGTGTGCCGGGAATCAGGAAATCGCGCAGAATATGCCACGCCGTCTCCGGAGTCTCGTAGTTGTAAAGCGGCTGCTCGCCACAGGTGACCTCTCCCCAGCCTGTCAATCCGGAGGCTTCCACCCGCACCAGCACGATCCGGCGCGCGGTGGTGCGGCCAAAGCTGGTCTCAAAGAAGTGGACCAACGGCAGATGGATTTCGCGAAGCTCAACGCGGTTGATTTTCATGAAAGGGTTCCAAGAGGTAGCGTCCTACACTGTCGCCGCGCTCGAAGCCGGTCACAGCCATCCCGCGACGAAAGCAATTCTTAAATTTTCTGCGGACGGCATCCTGTAGCTTGCGCGCCTTCTCGGGCTCATGTTCGGCGAGGGTCGTGAGGTCCAGGGGAATCTCGATTGCCCGTTCATCCCGCCGTTCGCGTCCCGAAGGCGCTGCCGACGGCGGATGAGAATGGGCCGAGGGCGCCAGCGCCGTTCGTACCCTTGCCGACTTCAGCCACCATTCGCACACCAGCCGATCGCTCGGCAAGCCTTGCTGCAACCGGCTTTCAACGTGGCCGTAGTAATCCGGCTGGTAGCGGCGCGTGATAGCTCCCAGCCGGACGATGTTAAAGAAAGCGTTTTTAGCACGCAGTGGATCAAAGGTCCACTCGATGCGAGTAATGTCCGCCTGAAGTGCAACCTCTCGCTGCTCGGCTTTAAGCATTCGTCCCAGGCCTTGATTCTCGTGGCCGCGCGTCACCCCCAACGAAAGGGAGTGCAAGTAGCGCTTGCCGTCTCGCCAAGCCGGCATCCCGCTCACGAACCCAACCAGTTCCTCTGCGCGCCGGCGGCCGGAACTACAAAAGGCGCCGATTACGTGACCGCCGATGTGAGTCAAATTGACAAACAGGCGCAACGGATAGAGCTCCGAGTCCGCGTAGCCCCAGATCTGCTGCTGCAATCGAACACACGCCGAAAGCTCCTCAATCCCGCGGCAGCAGCGGATGGTGTAGCGAGCTTTGGGCGCGCCAGGTCTCGGAGTCATTTGATGACAACCGGCGGGATGTGGCTGCGCTCTTCCGCCTTGGTATCACTCCACACCGCTTCCAGCTCCTCGAGATTGCAATCTCCCGGCTTGCGCCCTCGCCTCGCCAGTTCGCACTCGAGGGCCTGAAAGCGACGGCGGAATTTCTGGTTGCCGAGGCGCAGGCAGCTCTCAGGATCAGTTCCCAGGTGGCGCGCCAACTGGCTGAGCGAGAACAACAGGTCACCGAGTTCTTCTTCGATTCGGCCGCGAGCCTGGACTCTGAGTTCATGCTTGAGCTCGGCCAGTTCCTCCTCCACCTTATTGAGAACGTCTGCGGCACGCGGCCAGTCAAAACCCACCTCAGCCGCACGTACGCCCAGCTCGTGCGCCTCAAGAGTGGAGGGCAACGTGGCTGCAATGCCGTCAAGTAATGATTCTTGCTCGACGCTCTCGCCATCGCCGAACTCCGGGACCAGTCCATCCGCGCTCTGGCGGCGCGCGTCCTCTCGCTCCTGCTCCTTGACGGCGTTCCAGCTCTTCAGTGCTTCCTCGGCGTTGCAGGCTTTCTTTTCGCCGAACACGTGCGGGTGGCGTCTCACCAGCTTGGAATAGAGACGTTCCATGACGTCCGCCAGCGCGAAGCGGCCATCCTCGTCAGCTAGCCGTGAGTAAAACACCACTTGGAACAGCAGGTCGCCCAGCTCCTCCTCGAGTCCGGCAAAGTCGCGCTGGTTTACGGCGTCGATCACCTCGTAGGCTTCCTCCAGCAGCAGGGCCTTCATGGAATCGTAGTTCTGCGCGCGGTCCCACGGGCAACCATCCGAGCCTCGGAGCCGGGCCATGAGCTCCACCAGACGGTCCATCACCCTACCGCACTCTAATGCGGCGATCCGGGCGAATAGCTGGTTCTCGCGGTCTTGCCCGTCGATCTTCAATTGCTGCCGGTTAGGGTTTCCCTCAATCATGGAATCTTGTGGCGACCAATTCCCGATAGGTTGAACGCTTACTTTAACAACCCATCACGCAGGTGGCAAGCAGCCAGCCGGCGCCCAAGTCCTTCAAAAAATTAGTTGACACGTGGGTTATTTTATGACATGGTACTAACCATGAGGTACCTAACGAGTGCCGTGCCGTACTCACTCGGCCTCGCGGGAGGTGTTTATGCATCATCTACCCACCCAGTACTGGGCTCTTCTAGTGGTCGGAAGTTTATTGCTAATTACCTTTTACGCGTGTCTCTGGATCGCCGGGCGGGATAGCGAGCAAGAGAGACGCTTTGAAGCGCAATGGGATTTGGAGCACGAAGCAGCGGACGTATCTGAAGATGCTGAAGACACCTATGCCATGGAAGCAACATTTCACGCCCGGCCGTCGTTCTAGCCCTGACGGTCAGCGCTAGCTCCACTCCCACACATGCCTCGACACTCGTCATTCCCGCGCAAGCGGGAATCCAAACATCGAAAGAGCACTTGGGCGCACCAAGTGGATTCCTCTTCCGCAGGAATGACGACGAAAATGGGAAGGCATAGAACTAACCACGACGCGAAGTCCCAGAAACTGCCCGCCGCATTCACACGTTCCCGCGCTTCATCTCGCCCATCAGGTAATCCATGGAGCGCACGCACAACGTCATGATGGTGAGTGTAGGATTCTGGCAGGCCGTCGAGGTGAAGCCGGAGCCGTCGCAGACGAAAAGGTTCTTGATGTCGTGCGTCTGCTGGAACTGATTCAGCACGGACTTTTCGGGATCGTTTCCCATACGGGCGATGCCCACCTCGTGGATGGCCCATCCCGGCGTAGACGGCTTCACATCCTTGTGGATGTTCTTGGCTCCGGCAGCCTCCATCATCTCGGCCGCTGATTCGGCCATGTCTTTCACCATGGCCTTTTCGTTTTCGCCATAGGTCATGTGAATGCGCAGCACCGGAATGCCGAAGGTGTCCTTCATTTCGGGATCGATCTCCACGTAGTTGTCGAAGCGCGACAGGCACTCACCAAAACCGCCGATCCCGAGGTAGCACTGGCCTTCCAGCATGGCCTGTTTGTAATCCTTCCCGAATCCTGACGCGCCCCAATTGAATCCAACACCGCCGCCGCCCTCGTAGCCGTAACCGCGCAGAAAATCCTTTGATTTCGGGACACCCGGCAGATTCCGAAAGCGCGCAACGTACAGGCCCGCAGGCCGCTGCGGACCACCCATAGTGGGTTTCTCGGCAAATTGGGGAAATTCGCCGCTGGCCCCGCCTCCCATGATGTGGTCCATCAGGTAGTGGCCGAGCACGCCGCTTGAGTTCGCGAGGCCATTTGGATACTGAGAATTGGCGGAGTTCAACAGGATGCGCACGGACTCGAGCGACTGCGCGCAGAGCACCACCACGCGGGCGTTCACTTCTCTTGGCTGGCGCGTGATGCGGTCGATGTAGAGAACTCCTTTGGCGCGATTCCGCTCGGAGTCCATCAACACCTGGTAGCCCATGGCGTTGTGCAGATGGGTGCAATTGCCGGACTTGTCTGCGTCAGCCACCGTGGTAAAGGCGGCGTTGAAGTAGGAGTGAGTGACGCAGCCGCGCTCGCAGGGACCACAATAGTGGCAGGCAGCGCGTCCGTTGATGGGCTTGGTGAGGTTCGCGTTCCGGTCAGGCATGGGCACCCATCCCAACTTCGCCTTCACTTGATTCCGGAAGTGAGTCTCTACGCAAGTCAGCGGCATCGGCGGCTGAAAGTGGCCGTCGGGCAGATGCGGCAGACCTTCAGCTTGGCCGCAGACGCCAACGTAGTCTTCCACCAGGCCGTAATAGGATTCGAGATCCTTGTAGCTCAGGGGCCAGTCTTCGCCATAGCCATCGCGCGAGGCGGCCTTGAAATCGAGATCGCTCAAGCGCAGGCTCACGCGTCCCCACACGTTAGTGCGTCCGCCGGTCACACGCAGACGGCCTTGCCAACTGAAAGGCTTGTCTTTGGCGGTTGTGTAAGGCTCATCGAGGTCGTTGGCGAACCAGTCGTAGTTGTACTCCATGCAGGCGTAGCAGTCCTTTTGAACGGGACGCGTCTTGCGAATCACCGACTCGGCCATATCGCGATACTTCAATTCAAAGGCGGGCATGTGCTCAGTGAAGTTCGAGTCGGGTTGCGGGCGGCCGCAATCGATCATCACCACCTTGAGCCCTGCTTCGGAGAGCCGCTTACACGCCCAGCCGCCTGAGGCACCTGAACCCACCACTGCTACGTCAAACGTTGTTTTGGATACATCCGCCATGATCACCCTCGCATGGCCGGTATTGCCCTCCGGTGCTCGGCCACGGATTGATGATACGCCAAATGCCTAAAGCGCGGGGGGGATTCCGGCGCCATTATCCCTATTCGACGCCATCTTGGTGTTGATCGAGGTGGCTGGTGCCGTTAAAGGCCTGGAAACGCGCGAAGCGCCATGGAGTGCGGCGGCTTGACGCCGCCTTGAAACGTGATCAGGAGCGAGGCTAAAGGCGGCGTCAAGCCGCCGCACTCCATGGCGCTTCGCGCATCAGGTTTCCTCAGGTTCCCATTGAACGTCATAGTCGTCGGGAACTCTGAGCCGTTCGATGCCAAATCGCATAATTGTTTTGTAAAACGATGTGCTGGCTCGTCGTTGAAACCAGCCCGCGGAACACCACGGATACAATGAGGGCTCCGAAACCAGATTGTGGTGTACGGCGTTCCGGTGAACGTAGCTTAGCCTCGCGAAATATGATTTCTGGTAGCTGAGACGAGTTTCCCAGTACTGAAACCAGACTCGGCGATCTAGAGCGGCGTCCCCTTCGTTGATTACCCTCGAGGTTGTGGAATGTAGTTCGTTAATGAGAGGCCGTAGAGTCTCTGCATTGGGAGGCGACAGACCAATAAAGTGGTAGTGATTCGAGAAAACCGCCCAAGCCTGAAGATTCCAGCGGTACTTGGCTGCTAGCATCTGGAGGGTATCACATAGCAAACGCAGGCTCTTGGTTCCGCTGAAATGGTGCCGCTTCAGATACGTCCCGCAGGTCACCATGTAGGCCCCGGCTTCTGTCAAGCGGTGGACCGGGCTGTGAGGCCAGTCAGTCATCAGCAGTGGGGAATCTTCTCGCGAGGTAAACCGACGAGATTTCCTTAACACATAGCATATGCGCCAAACTGCAAAAAACTTACCACATTTGTTCAGATTTCATCCTGAACAGACATCCAGTTTGAAGGCGGCGTCAAGCCGCCACACTCCATGGCGCTTCGCGCAGGCTACCCGCAAGCCCACCACCGGGTTTAGAAACACGCACTACTCTTCGCGCAACACCTGCATGGGATCGATACGGGCCGCGCGAGCAGCGGGTAGAATTGACGCGCCGGCGGCCACCGCCAGGATTAGGAACACGACTCCCACGAGTGTGGTAGCATCCGACGGTGATACGCCGTAGAGCATTCCCGCGAGCAGCCGCGAGAACACGGCCGCCAGCGCCAGACCGCCGATGCAGCCCAAGGCCGCAACGCCCAAAGCTTCGAGAAAAAACTGCCGCACCACTTGTCCGCAGAGAGCGCCCAGCGCCAGCCGCAAGCCCACTTCGCGACGCCGGATGTTGACGAAGTAGCTGACCGTGCCATAAAGGCCAAGGCAGGCCAGTGAAACAGCCGTGAGCGCGAAAAACACCAGCAGGACGGTACGCAGGCGGGTATCCGCGAACGCATCGCTAAGGTGGTCGGTGAGCGGCATGATGTCGAATACGGAGCGCGCCGGCTCAATTTCGTGAATTTTGCGGCGCAGGGTTTGGGCCATGGTCATAGGCTCGGCTCGTGTGCGGATAAGGTAGTGCGGATCGGGATCAGGAGCGCTGCCGCACCAGTAAACTGTGGGCGCGGGCGCGTGATTAATGCCCTCCTCCCTGGCGTCGCCGACGATGCCTCGAATTTCGCCGGGCCCCAAGAATGCATTATCTGCCGCCACCAGATGATGTCCGATAACCGTTGAGCCAGGTAGATAAATGTTCGCGAAGCTGCGGTTCACGACGACTCCAGCATTCGCGGGAGTCTCACGGCAGGGTTCGCCGGCCAGAAGGGGAATTTGCATTGTTTTGAAATAGCCGGGAGAGACAAACCGGCTTTCCACCATCATTTTGCGGCCCGGCTCCAACCCTCCCTCGGCAAGCTTCAGCTCGATTTGATACTGTGTCGGAACCCCCGGAACCGTGGCTGAGGTTGCCGCTGCTTCCACGCCAGGGACACTACGCAATGCGTCCAGAGTCCGATCGACCCGCTGCGTGAGGGCTTTCATGTTCGCGGTCTCGCCATAACCGCCGGTAATGTGAAGCGTGAGAACGTGATCCGGGTTGAAGCCCGGTGACACGCGGCCCAACGCCTGAAAACTGCGCAGCAGGAGCCCGGCTCCGGCGAGCAAGGTTACGGCTAACGCAACCTGCACTCCTACTAACAGCCACTGCAATCGGCTGCGCGTGGAGACCTGGGTGCGGTTGGCCTGCGCCATTGAGCCCGAGAGATTGCGGCGCGTGGCGCGCAGGGCAGGAAACAGACCACACAAGAAAGTGGCCACAACGGCACAGGCAAGAGTGTACAGCACGATTCTCCAGTCCAGCCCGATCTCCTCGCCGCGCGGCAGGTTCGCTGCAAGAGCGTGAAACGCGTGCGAGGCGCCAGTTGCCACGGCGAGGCCTAATGCGGCTCCGGCGAGCGCCAGAACGAAGGCCTCCGTCAGCAATTGGGCCAGGACTGCGGATCGAGAGGCACCCAGCGAGAATCGAATGGCGATCTCGTGCTGGCGCTGGGTAGCGCGGGCGAGTAGCAAAGCCGCAATGTTGGTGCAGGCAATCAGGAGCAGCAGGGAAACCGAGCCATACAGGATCCACAGTGATCCTTGCACTTCGCCCACGATGGTGTCTTTCAACGGCTGGACGTGGACGGTCAGTTCGGCATCGGTCCTCGGATATTGCTTGCCGAGTTGCGTCTGGACCGTGGACAGGTTGGCTTGCGCCTGCTCCACCGTGATACCGGGCTTCATCCGCCCGATAGTGATGAACCAGGTGGACTCGCGGCTCTGGGCGTAGGGCGCGTTCATCGGCACTGCGGACCACACGTCCACGTCGCGCTCGGGAAACAGAAACGAGGCAGGCATAACGCCGATGATCGTGTACGAGTAACCGCTCATATGAAGTTTCTTCCCTACCGCGTCAGGATTGGCCCCGAAGTGGCTGCGCCAGTAGCGGTCGCTGATGAGAGCCGCCTCGGGTCCGCCAAATCGTTCTTCGTCAGGATTGAAGTCTCGCCCTAGCGCCGGCGCGACTCCCCACACCTGAAGGAATCGCGGGGTCACGGCGGCCATCGTCACCTTCTCGGGCAGAGCACCCGACGTCTCGGATTCATCTTGCGTGTAGTATCCCGCGATGGCTTGGAAAGTGGAGTTCATGCGGTTCCAGTCTTCCAACCGGACGGGTGCCGCACTTCCGGCGTTGCCAGGGATTTTGGGATTAAACTGGCCGATCTTCACCAGTTCGTCGCTGTCGGGAAATGGCAAAGGCCGAAGGACAACCGCGTCGAGAGCCGAGAACACGGCGCTGTTGGCTCCAATCCCGAGCGCCAGGGTTGCCACGACGGTGATGGAAAAGACGGGCGATTTGCGCACGAAGCGAAGGGCTGATTTCAGGTTAGCGAGCGCACTCTCGATCAGAGGAAGGCGGTAAACGTCCTGCACTTCTTCCTTGATCTGTTGCTGACCGCCAAATTCCAGCACGGCCCGCCTTCGTGCCTCTTCCGGCTCAAGACCCGCCGCGATGTTGGCTTCAGTCAGCTCTTCGATGTGGAACCGAAGCTCAGAATCCACCTGATTATCGCGCAGGCGTTTGCCCAAAAATGATTTCCACCAATTCATGTGTCATCTCCCTGCGAGCATCAGGCTATGACGCCGTCTCAAGGATTTGGGCCACGGCCCCGGCGAGACGGTGCCAATTCGATTCCTCTTTGCCCAACTGCCTGCGCCCCTTCGCCGATAATCTGTAAAACTTCGCTTGCCGGCCGTTGTCAGATTCGCCCCAGTCAGATTCGAGCCAGCCGCGCTTTTCCAGCCGATGCAAGGCCGGATAAAGCGAGCCTTGCTGAACGCGCAGCACGTCCTTGGAAATCTGCCGGATTCTAAGGGAAATGCCGTACCCGTGAACCGGGCC